>DIEP01000066.1:33676-36307 GCA_002418685.1 Ignavibacteria bacterium UBA5771 | reverse complement strand
GGAACTAACTATGCCGATGCAGGTTTGTTCAATAGTAAAGTTATTGGTTTCCCACCTACTTATAATTCCGCGACGGGAGTTAGAGTTCTTGGAAATTCCAAATTATCAATTGATAATAATACTGTTGAATATACCATTAATGGTATTTCAATTTATGGTGACCTATCAGATAATCTTGACCCGGATGTGATTGTTTCTAATAATACGGTCCATTATTTGCAAGAAGCAACAACAGCTTATGATGAGCAAGTAATTGTGACCGCTTTTGGAGCAAAATCCGTAGTGGACCATAATACAGCAATAAATGGTGTAAATGGTATAATTCTTAGCTATGCAAACGGATGTACTATTTCTAATAATACATTGTCAAATATTACAGCCGGTGTTGGCAGCGAAGCAAGTGGTTTAGATATGGGATGGGCTATTGACGTTGATAATACTTCTTCAAATAACATTATAAGTGGCAACACCGTTACAAATAGTGAATTAGGTATTTGGGTAAGCAATGGTTCTAACAATAATACAATTACCGAAAATACAATCACGGGCAACCGTATTGGTATTCAGGTTGATACATATTCTAGTGGTGCTGCACCAACGGATTTGCAATTCCACGGCAATAATATTAGCGGCAATACTGATATGGGTTTTGTGAATAACACAACTGTAACCGCAGATGCCACTTGCAACTGGTGGGGAACAGAAGAAGATGCATACAGTATTAATGGAATGGTTAGCGATAATGTTCAATTTTTGCCATTTTTAGTAATAAATAATGTAGATGGAACAAGCAGCTACTCGTGGGATTTGGAAAATGAATACTCTTGCACGGGATTGGGTCCTGTGGTTAATACAACACGAGACCTCAGTTATATGAAAATCCAAACTGCAATAGATTCAGCCAATACTAATGACAGTATCACTGTTGCAGCAGGTACTTATACCGAGCAAGTATTAATCCAGAAGGACCTTACATTAACAGGAGCAGGTGCCGAATCAACATTTGTGAAAGCACCGGAGACAGGAAGAGCTACATTTCCTGGAATTACGGGTGTTGGGGTTAATTGGATTTCTGATTATGTTTTAGCTGCTTATCCAACGAATTGGGTAGGGTCAGAAGCAACAGGAGATCCAATAAAAGTAAAAGTTTCAGGGTTTACTTTTGATGCAAATCAGCAAACGCATACATCAGGTGCTGTGAGATTTACTGGTGTTTTCTTTGGTTGCGTGAAAGCAACTAACTATGCCGATGCAGGTTTGTTCAATAGTAAAGTTATTGGTTTCCCACCTACTTATAATTCCGCGACGGGAGTTAGAGTTCTTGGAGATTCCAAATTATCAATTGATACTAATACTGTTGATTATACCATTAATGGTATTGCAATCTATGGTGATAACTCAATTAATACTGCTGACCCGGATGTGATAGTTTCTAATAATACGGTAAATTGTTTCGCAGCTGAAAAAACAGGTAATGAGCAAGCAATTGCGACCGCTTATGGAGCGAAAGCAAATATTAATAATAATACAATTCCAAATGGATCTTGGGGTATCACTCTATATTTAACAGCAGACAGTTGTGCGATAACCTCAAATACTATTTCAGGATCTGTTTACTACTGTATATCAATTGAGGATGGTAATTCAAACACAGTTTCTTCAAATACTGTTACAGGATCTGCTGGTGACGAAGATTTCCCAGAAGGTATAACAATTTTGAATGGTGATTTTAACACAGTTTCTTTGAATACTATTTCAGGATTTAATGGCGATGGTATATTCATTGATGGTAATTCAAACACAGTTGCTTCAAATACTATTTCAGGATTTAATGGCGATGGTATATTCATTGATGGTAATTCAAACACAGTTGCTTCAAATACTATTTCAAATACTATTATAAATTCTTATGCTGGCATTTATGTAAGTGGAAATAACAATACAATAAACAAAAATACAATATCAGGCATTCATAGCGGAAATACCTCGACATTATACGATTGCGGATGGGGAATTGGTATTGAAGGAGGTACTGGTAATCTTATTGGCGATGGAACAATTGAAAATGCTAATGATATATCAGGATGCGAGGCAGGTATTGTTTTCTATGATGTTGTAGATAATACAAACAAAGCAAATGGCAATAAGATCTATGGCAATGACCCTTGGGGTTTGGGAAATAATAGCACTAGCGTTACAATAGATGCTACCAATAACTGGTGGGGCGATCCATCGGGTCCTTCCCATACCACGAATACTTGCGGACAGGGGAATGCAGTTAGTGATAGTGTTACTTTCTCGCCTTGGTATTATGAGGAAGGGATGACCACAAAGAATGGCTTAGCAACTGCAACTCTTTCTACAATTAATGATATTTCAACTATTTCAAATACTCCTGTCATTATCTATGCAAAGACCACTTTCCCCACAAGCGGAATAGCTGGTTTCAATGATGCAGTGAAAGTCGATGGTTTAGTTACTTCTACTTTAGCTTTCCCAACGGGTGCAGTCATTGAGAGCATTAAATGGAGAAATGGCGGCGGAGGAGCATGGAGTAGCAATTTAATAAGCACTCCTTATTCAATTACAGGACAAGAATTCTATTTGAGCGATGTGCTTGGAACAACTCCT
>DIEP01000066.1:20064-33645 GCA_002418685.1 Ignavibacteria bacterium UBA5771 | reverse complement strand
ATTCCCGCAGAAACTCTTGCAGTATATCCTATTACATTTTATGCAATTTCCTATATTACGCCAGAACCAGATGGTTGCAATACTGTTCTTGGGACAGAAGCATTTAATGTTACATTTGCCCCTGTAACGTTTAGTGGAACTCCGACTCCTGGTTGCAATTCTGCAACAATAGCAGCGACAATAACATATCCTACTATTAGCAATTTGGATGAGAGCATACTTAATGATGGAAAGATAACATTTACGGATCCGAGTTTGCCTATTCCCACAGGAACAACAATAAAATTTACATATGGGACATTGCCACCTTTTTCAAAAACAATAGAAACTGCGACTAGCTCAATACTTTTGTCTGAAATTATAGGCACAACGACTCTACCTCAAAATCTTGCTGCATTTAGCGGTCAGACACTTACAGGGACACTTGAGTTTTCGGGAAATAATTTCTACGGATCATTTCCCGTAACTATATCTGCAATTGCAAAAATTGATGGGAAGGAATATACTTATGCTACACAAACCGGAATTATTGTTGCTTATTATCACGCACCTGATTTTACAACAGGCGCAGCAACCACAACGGGCGTCCCAGTTGTAACGGGATATTATAATTCTAGTAATACAGGTATTGATGTAGTGGTTCCCGTTCCTAATGTTGGTGCATTAGTTGGTGGCACAATCCAAGTGCAGATCAGTGATGGTGTTGGGACAGATTGGGTCAACGTTGTAACAAGCGGAAGTCATACAATTACAGCAGGCGATTTAGCAGCAGAGACTGTTACAATCGCATTAACAGATGCTGATTTAACCGCAGCAAATACAGAATTCACAGAAGGTGACACTATTCGTTTCCGAGCTATCATTACTCCACCGGGTGAATGCTCCACAACGGGAGATGTAAGTGCAACAACAATCATACGCGACGAAACAGCGCCAGCTATTACAATTTCTGCACCTTCAGAAGGTGCTTATGTTAATGGCTCACAAACATTGGAATACGCCGTAAGTGATGATCATTCTTCAGCAACAACGCAAGCAAAGATTGCAAATGGAACATTGACAAACTTTGTAAGTGGCCATCCAATTAGCGAATTGAATGGATGGACAGCAGCTGCTGATAATGCAGCACATACAATCACAGTTAGCCATACAGACTTAGCAGGCAATGTTAAAACAGCAACAGTAAGTGTGTATAAAGACGTGACTGCACCAACGCTAACAATTACACGCGTTGCTCCAGCAGTTGGCGATTTAGATGACTTCTATACAAATGCAGACGCAGTGCAATTCACCTTGACATTCAGCGAACCCGTGATTAATTTAGATGTTAATGATATTGCAATGATTAAATCAGCAGAAATTAATAACACAGCTGGTATGGTACTTTCGGGAAGTGGTTCATCATATACACTAGCAATAAATGCTATTACAGGCGATGGAACAATCGGTATCACAGTATTGCCCGCAGATTTTACAGATAGAGCCGCAAATCAAATGGAAAATGATGTATCAAGTGCAACATTTACAATTGATAATACAGTACCGACAGTGGAAAGCTTTGATATACCTTGCGACCCAACTCATACATACACAACAGGTAATGTTTTGTTTAGCGAATTGGTCTATACATCAGCAATAAATGATACTCCTCTTGCAACAGCAGATTTCAATGTATCCAAAACAGGAGGAAATGGAACGTTGCAAAGCTGGTCTTATGGAAGCACAGCGACAATTGGAACAAAAACAAAAGTTACATTGAATTTGGTATGGTCGGGATTGTTAAACGGTTCCGAAGTAGTATCAGTTGATGCAGCAGACAACGCATCACTTTACGATCGTGCAGGCAACGCTTTAATGTCTGGTTCAGCCAAGAGCGATTCACCAACTGTGCCTGTGGCGATTTCAGATAATCCTGATAATACTTCAACTTGTGAAAGTGGGACAGCAACATTTACAGCTATAGGTATTGGCGTGGCAACAATGAATTGGCAGGTTTCGACCGACAACAGCAATTGGACTGGCTTGGAAGATGGTGGAGTATATAGTGGAGTCACTACGGGAACTTTGACTATAACAAGCCCAACCTCAGCTTTAAACGGTAATTACTATAGATTAAAATTCACAACCGAGTGTGACACAGTAGTAACTACCTCAGCACAATTAACTGTCCTTCCAAACACATCAATTGTCACCAATGGTCAACCCGTAAATGCATCAGTATGCGGGAATGTAAATAAAGACTTCTCAGTAACAGCGGGCGGACAACCACCGATTAGTTACACATGGCAATATAGTGTTAATGGCACTGAGGGTAGTTGGGCAGAAGTAGCTAATGGAACACCCGCAAATGCAACTTATACAGGAATAGCGACATCAACATTAAACGTATCGGGCAATATTGCAGCGGGAATATATCATTATCGCGTAGTAGTTCATAGTGCTTGCGGACCTGATGCAACATCGAACCCTGCAACATTGACAGTGAATGCGGTGCCAACAGTAACAGCAGCATCGGTAAGCCCGACAAGTTTATGTGGTCCAGGCATTGTAACATTTTCAGCAACACCAAGCGCAGGAGCAGAAATCAAATGGTATGATGCACTAACAGAAGGAACCGAAATAACAGATGTAACTGATATAACAATCAGTGCAACAACGACATATTATGCAGAAGCCCAAAACGGAAGTTGCGTTTCTCCAAGAACACCCGTAACTGCAACAGTTCATCCGTTGCCCGCAGCACCTACCGCAGTTAATGTGGACGTGCCTTATGATGGTTCGGAACATACAGCAAGTGCAACAGCAAGTACTGGTGAACAAGTTGTATGGTATGCTGCAGCAACAGGTGGAAGCGGAATATCATTACCACCAACGGCTACAAATGCAGGAACATACCAAGCATGGGCAGCAGCACGCAATTCATCAACGGGATGCGAGAGTGCAACAAGAACATTGGTAACATTGCAAATCAACCCCGTCGAATTAACAGTCACAGCAGAAAATAAAGCGAAATGCCAAGGAACACCAGACCCAACGTTGACATACACAATTACAGGGTTCGTCAATGGTGAAACATCGAGTGTGCTTTCAGGGGCTCCTTTATTATCAAGAGCAACAGGCGAAACAGCAGGGACATACGCAATTACACCAGCGGTTGGAGGCCTTACATCAGCAAATTACACATTTACGTTTGTAAATGGGGTATTTACAATCAATGCGATACCCACTCCTATAATTTCCGGAAATAGCACAGTCAATATTAATACAAACTTAACATTGACAACCGAATCAGGAATGACGGACTACAGTTGGTCAGTTGGTACCGATGGTACAGTCACGAGTGGCGGCACGACAGATCAAATCACAGTGCAATGGACAAGCGCAGGAATAAAGAACGTGACGGTTACTTACACTTCAAATGGTTGCTCAGGAACATCTAATGCCTTTGAAGTGACAGTATCAGAACAAACGGCACCCGTCATTACGGGCAATCCGTCGGATGTTACTGTGTGTTCAAATGCTACAAATGTAGTATTCTCAGTAACATCAGTATCAGGGACACCCACTCCTACATTAACTTGGCAATCTTCAACGGATGATCTCAACTACACTGACTTAACAGAAGGTGTAGACTATTCAGGGGTTGGAACAATAGCATTAACTGTTAACAATGTTTCCAGCCATGCTAATCAATACTTCAGATTGAAAGCATCCAATGATGCAGGAGAAGATTTTTCCAATGGAGCAAAATTAACCGTAACCACAGCAGTAACTCCAAGCGTAAGCATTGTATCAAGTGAGACAGACAATACATTCTGTTCAGGAACAAGTGTAACATTCACAGCAACCCGAAATGATCTTGGTGGCGGAACTGCAAGTTATCAGTGGCAAGTGAATGGAAGCAATGTTGGAACTGGAAATCCATACACAACAACAACATTGGCAAATAATGATAAGGTCCGTTGCGAAATCACAGTTGCTAACGGTTGCGTTGCAGAAACGACTGCGACATCAAATGAAATTACGAATACAGTGAACACAGCTCCTGCACAGCCAAGTTCAATCACAGGCAATGATTCAGCATGTGCAGGCTCAACGGGGATAGCATATTCCGTCACAGAAGTAACAGGTGTAACTTATGAATGGTCATATGACGGAGCAGGGGCAACAATCAATGGATCGGGAAGCTCAATTACTATTGACTTTGCAAGCACTGCAACAAGTGGAACATTAACTGTAACTCCACATAACGGTGACTGCAACGGAACTGCTCAAACATTAGCAATAACAATTCCAGGAGCAATCAGCTACTCTGCACATCCTGCGAATGCAAGTGTCTTATCAGGTGCAAGCACATTATTCAGTGCAACTGCAAACAATGCTACAATCTGGCAATGGCAGGTATCAACTGATGCCGGTCTTACTTGGAGCAATATAACAAATGGTGTAGTTTATAGCAATGCTACAACTTCAACATTGAATTTAACAAATGTAACTACTGCTATGAACGGATACCAGTATAAATTGCTTTCGAGCAATGCTTGCTTTAGCGTAGCATCGAATGTTGCAACATTGACAGTATTACCAGACGAGCCAACAACTCAAGCAACAAATATTACTTGGGTTTCTTGGAATTCGAACCAGATTAAGTTCAAATGGACAAATGGAAATGGCACAGCTCGTTTGATTATTGCTAAACAAGCAAGTATATTGGATGTCAATGATAAACCAACTGATGGGATAGGATATACTGCAAATAATGTATATGGATTAGGTAGTTCTGTTGGTGGTGCTTATGCAATTGGCAATGGTGATCAAGATACAGCGACAGCTAATGGATTATCAGCGAACACAGCTTACATATTCAAAGTATTTGAATATAATGGAACGGGAACCACAGCAAACTACAAGACTGACAACGCAACAGGTAATCCAAGATATCGTAAGACTTCTTTCAAGGAAGGAATCGACGAAATCACTTTGATTCTTGGTGATAAGTTCTTGCTTACGGGTATAGCTCCAAATCCCGTATCAAATGTTCTTAATTTTGCAATCAATACACAAGAAGAATTGCGATTTACAATAGAAGTCCAAAATGAACTTGGAATGACAGTATTTGTAATGAACAAGGATTTGGGTATTGGTGAATATCCAATGAACATCAATCTTGGTAGTGAGCAGAGAGGACAATTACCTGCGGGCACATATTTCTTGAGAGTGTCAGCGGGTGGTGAAACTCTATCGCAGAAATTCATTTATATGCCATAATTTATTGGCAGAATGATTAATAAAAAAGGGCTCTCCAATTCGGGGGGTCCTTTTTTTTGTAAATTTGTATTTTATAAACTTTCAAAGATGATAATTTTATGAAAAGAGCAATTATTATTATTTTCTTATTTGCATTATTATTGCCTGCTTATAGCCAAAAAACGAATAAGCAAACCGCAGATAAACAAACAGAAGTTAGAATTATGGATGCGGGAGCCGACTTTGCAAAATTTAGCATCACGAAAAAGAATGAGAACACAGCAATTATTTTAATGACTTATTTAGATTCAACCAAGACAGTATCTATAAAAACGCAAAATGAACTTACTAATGATGAAATTGAACTAAGTAAACTTCAGAAACTTGGGAGAAATCAATGGCTTTTATGCAATACGATAAAAACGAAAAGTCCAAACTTGATTATCAAGGGCTTAAATCCTCAAACGGATTATTATTTAAATATATATACAAAAAATAAAGAAGATTATTCGCTTTCCAAAATCATTGCATTCAATACCCTTGCTCCTATTCCTGTGCGACAAGCATCGCAGATTTCAATAATTGAAGCAACAGATAAAAGCATCACTTTAAAATGGGTGAATGGGACAGGAATTGGCAGAATCGTTATAATGCGGAAGGGTGCCGAACCAAATAAGCCCGAAAATGGGAAAATATATACTGCATCACCCACTTTTGGCGATGCTGTTGCAAAAATAGGCGAGAGCCAAGTAGTGTATGATGGAAATGAAGCAAATGCAAAGATTACAGTCGGAAATCTTCAAGCGGGCAAGTATTTCTTCCAGGTATTTGAATACAATGGCGAAGGGAAATATCGTGCATATAATACAGACAAGGCATCAAATAATCCGCGTTCCAAATCGACAATGCTACCCGCACCAAAAATTCTGGCAATTGAGAATATCACTTCAAATAGTTGCGAAATTAAATGGACAAAGGTGAGCGGAGCTGTGACATACGTAATGGATGTGGCAACCGATAAGGCATTTATGGAAAAGATAGAGCTTTATAATGAATTGGACGTTGGGGATTTGGATGGCTATGCGATTGTAGATTTATCTCCAAACAGAAAATACTATGTTCGATTGAAAGCAGTGGGCGATGGAACGCAAAGCAATTTTTCAAATTCTTTCGACTTTGAAACGAAAGGAGAATGAGCAGAATATTATTTGCAGGACTATCACATATTGCATTACAATATTCAAGCGCAATCCTGAAAAAGGCAAATTAAATGTAAAAGGGGTCGCGGAATTTGATTGTGTAAATATATAGAATACTCAAATCCCTAACTTTTTCTTATGAAGTTAGCGACATTTTTTAATACTTCTCCAAGAGATTTTACTTTTTAAACAATATTTTTTCATATTTTTGGAATTATTTTGTAGTAGTTTGCAACTTTTTTGCATTTTTTCGGTCTTATAAATATGAGATGATATGAGATCTTTTTTTAATATTTTTTTGTTAATTTTAATTTTGAAAAATTTGAATAAATTTTTAACTTATTATTAAATTAATGGAAAAGCAGTATAGTCTATATCCTTGGTTCAAATGGCTCGGAAATCCCGTCCGAGATGTCCGATTTATATTTTTCTTTAAGGAAGAGGGGAAATATACGGGTGAGGTGGATTATGCTGTTTATTTATTTCTATTTATTAATTTTTATTCAGGCAAGATGCATGGTTTGATTTGCGAAAATTTAATTCTGCAAACAATGAATACCAGCATTCAGGACCGACCCCCACCAATATCAGAAAGATAAATTTTAAAAACAAATTGCTTTGTGGGAAAAAATAGGTTTATGGAAAATTTTCCGTGCTAAAAATTTTCTAAAATATTTTTTTTTAAAAAAATAGTTTTTAAATGAAAAAATATGTATTTTTTATAATTCTGCTTATTCCTTATATAAGCATAGAATCGAAGGCGCCAGAATTCTTTATGACAAGACTTATTACAAACTTCAATGGCGTGGCAACAAATGGCAAATCAGTCTTATGCTATGGTAATTACGGTATTATTACATACTCGCAAAATTTAGGTCAAACATGGCGTGAGGTTAATATCGGCGATAAATATAATATTTTGGAAATTATAGCAAATGATTCCAATTATTATGGCATAACGGGATATTCATTAATAAAATCCACAGATAATGGTAATCATTGGGAAAATATAGAAATATCTCAAGATACTTCAATAAAATCATTTACTTTGATAAATAATACTATTTATGCTCTTTCGCAAAATGGGTTGTTTAGCTATGATCTTGATTTAAACCAAAAATCTGAAGAATTAATATTTAATGACCCAGAAAGTAGTTATCAAGATCTCAATTTTAGAGATGGACAACTTCTTTTCATTAAAAATAATATTTATTTGATGAAATATACTATTGGGAACAAAATGCTTGATTCAATAAATATTTTTGAAAAAGTAAAAGATTATTTACCAACGGTTGCTGCCTTGACAGACATTAATGTCCAACAATTAAGGATTAGTAATAGCAATATTTATCTACTCTGTAAATATAGTCTTTATGGAATGTTAATGCAATTCTTTTTTAAATCAACCAATAATGGCATAAATTGGATTTCAATTCCTGATTCATTAATCATTCATGATGAGGCAGGCTATATATCTATTAATACTATACTTGGTAAAGTATCTGCTTTTAACATATTCGATGATAGTATATTTTTTATAAGATCTCCAGAGGGCTATAATGATTATCATTCAATTTATCAGAAATTAGATTCAGGTGGTAATCCAAAAGTAGTAAGCAAAATAAGTGAAGAAAGTTTTTTTGATCGTGGTAATTACTTCAATGATTTTATAAAAATTGGTACTGATACAATTATAGCCGTTGGGAATTATAAGCTAATTTCTATATCTTATAATAATGGAAAAACGTGGGAATTAAAATCTATGATTGCAAAACCGGAAATAACTAATCCCTATACAATGGCAACTCCCGAATTACGGAATCCTCATATTGTGAATGATAAATTCATTCTTTGCCACCATCATCAAACATTTGATTCAACTATAAGCGCATACATATTTTGCAAAACTACAAATGGTGGAATCACATGGCTTCCCCCTTATTCTGCATCAATGCCGCCTATTTCAGAAATGTATTTTTCTTCTTTTAATGAGAATGGAACTGGCTGGATAGTTGGTGTAAATAAAAAAAAGGAAGAGATAATATTACATACTTCTGATTATGCAGATAACTATCAGCTTTATAGTTCTCCAATCCATATAGGTGGATCTCCCGATGTTTACAGTTTAAATGATGGCGGTTTAATGCTATATAACGTATCATACTATGATAGTTTATATGTTCTTAGAAGAATAAAGGATAAAATATATTTTCTTAATAATTTTGATGAACCACTTGCTTCCATTGAGCTCAAAGATTCTCTTTTCATTTTTGATATTGATAATGGATTAGATAACGTTTTGTATAGCTTATGGTATAAGGAAGCTGATTGGGTAGACAGCGATTCAGGTTCATTTTATCTTAATACAAAGTATTATCTACGTCAATCAATTGATAATGGGAGAAACTGGGCTACTCTACCTATTGATTTGCCATTATATCCATTCTTTGTAAAATCAGGAACAAAGGCTTGGAAACTTAGCCCAGTAGACGGTCTCTACTATCACAAGAATTTCCTCTTAATTTTATGTGGATATTATTTGGACAGGTCACTACTTTATATTTATGATATAAAAAATAATAAGTTAGATTCGGTTGGAACTTCTATAACTTCTGATAATCGCTTATCTATGTTGTTTTCTTATAAAGATGATCTTTATGGAATATCTAATAATAACAAGTATATTTTCAGAATTAATAACTTGGGGACAAATAATATTGTTTATGATTCCATCCCAATGACGAGCATTGTATCAGATTGGGTAGCTTGCGATCCGACTAAAACAGCTGACGAAAATATTGGAAAATCTCAAATGCTATCAGTTAAGACAAATAGTAATTTTATTTTCTTAGAGGTCCAAAAATATACAGGTAAAGATAATTTTGGTTTTCCTACATCTTCAATAAATTATATCAAATTATCTTCTGATAGCATTACAACGGGGATCACAAATGAAACAGTCGAGAAAGGGGATGCTTTCTTGTTTAAGTCCAATACCTATCCCATTCCTGCATCAGATATAGTCCGCAGCACTGTTTATTGGAACAGCGCTTATAATATAATGGATGCACAAATTGATATTTATAATATGTATGGAATAAAGCAGAACAATCCTGAAATTTCAATAGAGAAGCAAGCCGATTACAAAGCAAACATTGTTTGGAATTGCTCAGGTTATTCAGCGGGAGTATATTTCATACGCATAACGCTTGGCGACGAGACAATGGCAGTGCCTGTATTAATTAATCGAGGGAATTAAAAAAAACAAGGGGGCAAGATCATTGGAAGGCACCAATAAGGGTACTCTCTTTTTGGTGTCTTGCAAGCCCGTGTTCGTTTATTTTCATCCTTATTCATACATTTTTTCCTATTTTTGTAAATTTTTAATCAAAATTTATTATGAATATACAAAATGGGAAATATTATATTTCTGATATAGATATTCTTGATATCTGCAACAAATATGGGACACCATTATATGTTTATGATGCTGATACTATTATTGCACAATACAATAGATTAATCAGTTCATTCGATGTAAAAGATTTGAGAATCATTTATGCCGCAAAAGCTTTGAGCAATATTTCAGTATTGAAATTATTTAATAAAATTGGTGCGGGACTTGATACCGTTTCAATCGAAGAAGTGCGATTGGGCTTGCTTGCGGGTTTTGCTCCTGATAATATTCTATTTACTCCCAATTCGGTATCAATTCAAGAACTTGAAGAAGCAGTCTCTCTTGGTGTGCATATTAATATTGATAATATTGATCAATTGGAATATTTTGGGCATTCACATCCTGAAATTCCTGTTTGCATAAGAGTCAATCCACATATAATGGCGGGCGGCAATTCCAATATTTCTGTTGGTCATATTGATTCAAAATTCGGCATTTCGATTCATCAATTTCCACTTGTGGAACGACTTGTGAAAACTTTAAAAATCAATGTTGAAGGATTACACATGCATACAGGTTCAGATATTTTGGATGTTGATGTCTTCCTACAAGCAGCTGATATTCTTTTTACTATCGCTGCAAATTTCAAGAACCTTAAATTTATTGATTTCGGAAGTGGTTTTAAAGTAAAATATAAATCCGATGATTATGAGACAGATATAACTGCATTTGGAAGTGAGATCTCTAAAAAGTTTAACAAATTCACAAAAGAATATGGGAGAGATTTAGCTCTTGTGTTCGAACCGGGCAAATTTCTCGTCAGCGAAGCAGGATACTTTTGTGCAAAAACAAATATCATTAAGCAGACAACATCGACTGTTTTTGCGGGCATTGATTCTGGATTCAATCATTTAATTAGACCAATGTTTTATAATGCATATCATGAAATTGTAAATATATCAAATCCTGAAGGAATGCCAAGGATATACACTGTTGTGGGATATATTTGCGAAACAGATACGTTTGCATGGAACAGGAAAATTAGCGAAATCCATCCCGGAGATATTCTCACATTTAAAAATGCAGGAGCTTATGGCTATACAATGGCATCTAATTATAATTCACGCCTTAGACCTGCTGAAGTTTTAATATATGAAGGCAAGGATTATTTAATCAGAAAGAGAGAATCAATTGAAGATTTGCTGCGAAATCAAATAAGCATTGATATATAGCAGAAATATGAGACGCTTGTCACCCATTGTAGAGGCACATTGCAACATGTTCCAACAGTCTGAGTATTATATATTCCCGAAATGAAATAATAAATAATCTTTATTTTATTACCCGTAATTGCACAACCATTATTGAAGTCTCGGAAAGATTGTAACGACATTTTGGGACAACCCATATAACATACTTCAGGAACAGCGATAATCAATCGAACACTCAATTACATAAAAAAACCTCTTATAGTGCGAATATTTGCTCGCAGCTACAAGAGGTTTTTATTTACTTATGAAATGTAATTAACTAAAAAGTTAATATGCTTCCCACTATTACATTACTGCACTCGGTGGTGCGGGTTCATCAGGACTTCCTGCATTCCTCAATGGAAGAACAATCAAAAGCAAAGCAATAGCTAATAACACAATTAAACTAATCGCAAATGGTGCATTGGGCCAAACTATTGGTGGGAATACATTGAACACACGCAAAGCGGCAAATATCAATCCCATCAATGCTTCGCCTGCAATTAATCCCGAAGCAATCAATATTCCTGTATTATCGACCCGTGCAATCTGGGCAGGATTATATTTATATCTTCTATTATTAGAATCGACGATTCCTTTTATCAGACCACCAACAAAAATAGCAAAAGTTGTCTCTAATGGTAAATACATCCCAACGGAAACAAGCATAGGACTTTTAACTTGCATAAGCACAAAGCCAAACCCCATCAACATTCCAACAATAATAAGGGGCCACGCCATTTGTCCTTCCACTATTCCACGAGATAAAATTGCCATTAAACTTGCTTGCGGTGCGGAAAGATTCTTGCTACCAAATCCACCTTCATAACCTTCTTTCAAACCTTGTGCAATATCGCCATCATTCAAAAACGAAAGAATGAAAAACATTACGAGACCCGCAAGGACGACGCCGATAATATCTCCAATCTGCATTTTCCAAGGAGTACCACCAAGAATATGACCTGCTTTTAAATCTTGAAGCATTTCGCCTGCTACTGCTGCTGATACGCATACAATTGCTGCAACTCCAAGCACTGCTGCAACTCCGCCTGTATCTGCTTTTACACCTAAAAGAACAAGCACTAAAGCTGTAACAACCAATGCAGTTAAAGTTAAACCTGAAATTGGGTTGTTTGATGAGCCAATAATACCCACTAAATAACCCGACACGGCTGCAAAGAAGAATGCAAAAAGAATCATCACAGTTGCAGAAACAATTGCTATAAGAAAGCTTGTTTGGAAAATTAAAAACGTAATCAAAAATGTTGCAATTCCAACTATAATAATGCCAATAACAATCCATATAAAAGGCAAATCCTTTTCAGTGCGGTCTTGAGCAACAATTTCTCCACTTGCAGCTTTACGGACATCCTTCACGGAACGAGCAATACCTGCAATCAAGCTTTTTCGCATATTATATAATGTATAAAATGCACCCACGAGCATTCCCCCAATTGCAATTGGTCTGATAATAAATTTCCAAATTTCATAAATTTGGAACACAGGGTCTTGGACCTTTGCAATTGCTACATCATAAGTAAGACCTTTTGTGCTAACAAGGAACTGTGCCCAAGCAGTCAGATCAAGTGATGGAGAAATGAAATAATAAATAATAGGTGTCAGCAATCCCCAAGCAATCAATCCACCACTGAAGTTGAGTGATGCAAGTTTTGGACCAATAATATAGCCAACACCCATATATGCAGGACTAATTCCTGGAGAACTAAGCAACATCCCACCTTGTCCATTTATCGGTGTGCCTGAAATTAATTGCTTTGGAAAAGTTACAAATTTTTCCCATAGAGTTGGGAACACTTTGAATTCCCCAAGAAGCTTTACAAGCGCTCCAAAACCCATTGCACCGAATAAAAACTTCGAGCCACTTCCGCTGGTTCTGCCTGTTTTATGAATTTCTGAGGCAGCGATTGATTCGGGGAAGGGTAAATCAGCATCTTCAACCATTACGCGCCGCAATAAAGCAACGAACATAATACCAAGTATGCCACCGAAAATTAAAATTAAGGATGCTGTAATATAATTATCAACAGTAAAAAATGGACGCCAAATGCCTGCAATATAGAAGGCAGGAATTGTGAATATTGCTCCCGCAGCTACTGATTCACCGATGGAGCCAACAGTACGTGTAAAATTTTCTTCGAGTATAGATCCTTTGACAGATCTAAGTATTGCCATCCCGATAACAGCAGCAGGATATGTTGCTGCAATTGTCATCCCCGCTTTAAGCCCAAGATAAGCATTTGCTGCTCCCAAAACCACTGCAAGGATTAACCCTATCAACAATGCTCGAAGTGTGAATTCCTTCATTGTTGAATCGGGACTTACAAAAGGTATAAACTTTTCTTTTGCCATTAAAATCTCCAATCTTTTAAAAAATTCAATTCTATAAATAGAATTTTGCAAATTAAAAAATTTGTAGATAAAAAAAGGAATTTATTTATAAAAAAATAAAAATTATTGTAAATTATTG
>DIEP01000066.1:15943-20043 GCA_002418685.1 Ignavibacteria bacterium UBA5771 | reverse complement strand
TATTTAATGCGGTTTGCTTAAAAATTATGTAAGCATTCCTTTTAAGATAATATAAACGGAAGAATACCATTGCGAACAGCTATTCATGCAAAGCAATCTCATTGATTAATGAGATTGCTTTGAGCTTATGCACTCGCAATGACTGGATAAATAAGATAAATGAATCTTTTGAAACAGCTCTCCTGCTCTCCTTACTGTGTTTTTTCTAACAAAGCAGGTCGAAGTTTATTTCCTATCTCGGGGACCGCTTCATAGATTTTATCCATATCCTTGAAAATATCTTTAACTTGATAACGTGGGTCGGCAAGTTTATAATCAACGATGTAAATATAGCAATTGATTAAGAATTTACCTCCCCTAACATTGAAGTTGCCCATAATCACCCGTGAGCATTTTAATTTTTCAACTGCTTTCCACATATCCGATTCATACTCCGGACTGGTGGGGTCAATATTCATCTCTGCTAGTACTGCTTCAATTGAATCCATTGGGACAACACAATAATTATATTCTTCGGAGTCACGTGCTTTCAAATACTTTGTTAATGAATCTTGAATTTTGTAGCTCCAAGTGTTGAACTCCATTCTGCCATCAGCATTTTCAAAAGGTAAAACTGCAACCCTAATTTGCCCTGAGGGTTGTGAATAAGAGAAATAGTTGCAAAAAATAAACGACAAAACAAAAATTACAGCAAACTTTTTCATATCTATCTCCAATAATCGACATAACTTTCCTAATATCTATTCAATCTCATACAATCCTTTTTCAATGAGGAAATCCTTAGCATTTTTAAATAAACCGAGTAGACTATTTGCAATTTCATTTGCTTTGCTCCATTCCTCATTTTTTGCGTATTCCATCAGTTCTATACCTTTAGCAGCAATCTCATCAAGTCCGAACTGCAAGCACGAACCTTTTAAAGTGTGAGCAAGCCTATAAAGTTCTGTAGAATTCTTTGATTCTAAATATTTGGGCATATTATTTTGCAAATCGTCCATCCACGTATCAATAAATTCTGGCAACAATTCTTGCACAAATGGATCATCAGGTATTTTCATATTTTCCTTTCCAATTTAAATTTTTTAAATAAATAGTGGAAGAGCTTTAAGCCGAATTCTGTCATAGAAAAATTCAATATTATTATTTAATAAAAAATAATAATAATAAAAATCTCCGAGGTAGCAATTTATCTCAATGCTATGTTGCCATAGCACTTAAGCAACTTACCCATCTGCACAGTCTAAAAAGACAATCGAGCGAGCCGACTCGACCACTTCTATAATTTAATTTGAGCGATACAGACCTATTTAGCCTTGCTTCGTATGGGGTTTACCATGCCCGAATTGTCACCAACTCGGCGGTAGGCACTTACTCTACCATTTCACCATTGCCTCCATTGCGGATTGCTCCAGGATTGGCTGTGTATTTTCTGTGGCACTTTCCATAGTTTGCACTATCTTCTTGTTAAGAAGCATACTGCTCTTTGAAGTTCGGACTTTCCTGAAATTATCAATTAATTCGATCATTCCCTGCTACCCGCTCTTCCACCATTTTAAAAGAACATTAGGAACTATTAATATAAACTATTTTCTATCGAAATTATTTTTTATATTATTTTTTATATATTAGAGGAGTGCAATTGCATTGCTGTTGAATAATCACTTTTGCGGCCTCGGCTGACTCCATCGAAGAGTAATTGCCAATCACAACAGCATATTTTTTTTCTCCTTCTACCACTTTTTCTTCAATACTTGTCCGAAGTCTTTGCTTCAGAAATCTTTCGCGTTCGGTGTCAGCTGCTTGTTTTGTGCTGTAAATTCCTACTTGCAAACCATAAGTAACTGGACCAATAGTCTTGGTTTCAGCGGGTTTCTCTTCGGATTTAACTTCTTTTTTTACATCTGTTGTAATACTTGCCTCAGTTATTTTCTTGGACGCTTCCTTGCTCTTTGTTGTAGCAATACTTTTTGCGGTTCGAACAACATCGGTAGCAGTTGTTAAATAATCGCTTGTGGGATAGCGTTTTCTGAAATTATCAAGTTCATACTCTGCCTTTTCCACATCACTTTTTATTGCATAGTATTGGATTAGTCGCCAATAAGCATCGTCAGCCCATTGACTCTCGGGATATTTTTGGACTATATCTTTGTAAATATCCACTGCTTTATCAGCATCTTCCAAAACTACGGCAAGAAGCAATTTAACTCCTGGATCATTTGGATATTCTACCAACAAATCGGGGAGAGCGCTTCGCACTTCATTCATTTTACCTTGTGCATATTGCTGCAAGTATTCGCCAACAACTTTATCCTGTGAATATAAATTCAAAAAAGTTATTAAGAAAATACCAACTAATATTGAAATTCTAAATTTCATACTTTCAAATTTTTATTATCTCAAATTAATGAAAAATTATCAAATAATCATATAAAACATTAATCTTTTAGAAAGTGAGCACCACGGCTAACTCGATCTTCAATTGCAGAATTTGTGACTGCATAAGCAGTGATAACTCCATTTCTTAATTGAACTACTTCGTGGCTCATCCGTGCTTGGCGATAAAATGCTTCAATTTCAGTCTGCAAATGCCTAAGCATCTGATGAGCTCGCAAAAGACGTTGCCGAGAGCGAACCAATCCCACATAGTTCCACATTGTGTTTTTTATTGTTAGCCAATCCTGTGCTATTAAAGCATTATCCACATCTTCTATCTCGCTCACCCAGTCGAAGATTTCGGGGTAATAATCATCGCTTATATTTGGATTTGATACTTCTTTGCCCGCAATATATCCCCAAGTTAATGCTTCAAGAAGTGAAGTCGAAGCAAGACGATTTGCTCCATGCACACCCGTGCAAGATACTTCACCAACAGCCCATAGCCGCTGCAATGAAGTCCGCCCCTTCAAGCTCACTCCAACACCTCCACACGAATAATGTGCAGCAGGAACAACAGGAATTGGTTCAGCAGTCATATCCACACCATTTTTTATTAAATAACCATAAATAGTCGGAAAACGATCTTTCAGCCATTCAGGATTTTTATGAGTAATATCAAGATAAACGCATGGATGTGCTGTTTCCAACATTGTATCATAAATTGCCCTTGCAACGACATCTCTTGGGGCAAGCTCTGCAAGCTCATGATATTTTTTCATAAATCGTCTGCCTTTATGGTCAATCAATATTCCGCCTTCGCCCCTCACTGATTCGGATATAAGAAATCTTTCCTTTGCTCCATAATAAGTCGTTGGATGAAATTGCATATAATGTAAATTGAATGCTCGCGCACCTGCTCGATATGCCAGTGCAATACCATCGCCCGTATTTTCAGGAGGATTCGTTGTATTGATATAAATTTGCCCAAAACCGCCTGTTGCAAGAATTGTGTTTTGAGCATAAACTGGAAAAATTTCGTTAGTTTTATTATTCATAACGAATGCTCCGAAGCATGCGGGTTTGAGATAAATATCCAGTGGATTTGTGGAGTGATGCGATAGTGTCAGCAAATCAATTGCCGTATGATCAGTAAGAATAGTGATGTTCGGGTGATTTTTGAGAAATGGGATAATTTTCTCATGAATTGCCATCCCTGTCTTATCTTTGGAATGAATGATCCGCCGAACTGAATGCGCACCTTCTTCTGCTAAATCAAGTTGATATTCACTCCCATAATCAAATTGAACTTGAAATTTATCAATTAATAATTCTTTCACAAGTCGGGGACCCATTTCAACAAGTTGGTCAACTGCTGGTTCCCACGATGCTCCATCTCCCGCTATTAATATATCTTCTTTCAGTTTGTCTTTTGTGTCATCCTCCCCACGATAGATGATTCCACCTTGTGCGTGGGGAGTACTGCCACTCATTAAGTCTTCTGTCTTTGTGATAATTACGACTTCTCTACCAGCTTCGGCAGCCGTAAGTGCTGCAATCGAGCCTGCAAGCCCACTACCAATAACTAAAACCTCTGTTTGCATTATTTAAAATTCCCTTTCGATCTTTATTCAAAATTAACACAATCGTAATAATCGATGGGCATTATTGGCATCGGTTTGCCATTATTAATTAAGCGTAATTTTAATAAATCCTCAATTGGATTC
>DIEP01000066.1:12117-15922 GCA_002418685.1 Ignavibacteria bacterium UBA5771 | reverse complement strand
AAATTAAACACATTAGGTTTTGGATACTCAACGATTTTAACAACTTCGTTACGCTTGATTCCTGCTTTTTGCTTTGCAATATTGATAGCATCGAGCAAGCTTCCAATCTCATCAACCAACCCAATTTCTTTTGCTCTTGTCCCACTCCAAATCCTGCCCTGAGCAATATTTTCAACGCTATCAACGCTCATTTTTCTACCCTCTGCTACTTTGTCTTTGAATTCAGAGTACATATTGAGAATTGTGGTTTTCATTAAACCTTTTTCTTCGTCTGTGAAATCGCGAACGGGCAATCCAATACCAAGCAGTGGTCCTTGAAAAGGAAAGCCAAGATCTGCGAATTTCCCAATTTTTACAAAATCTGTAGTAATTCCAAGTGTATCTTTCAATCCTTTGTCATAAATCCAACTTCCAATTACACCTATCGAACCCGTAATTGTGTATGGAGATGCAACAATAGTATCGCCATACATTGAGAGCCAATACCCACCTGAACCTGCCACAGAGCCTTGGGACACAATGATTGGTTTCTTCCCTTTGTGTTCTCTCATCACTTCAGCAATATAATCAGATGCCATAGCATCTCCACCAGGTGAATCCACACGCAATACAACTGCACCAATTAAAGGATCATTCATTGCAGCTTCAACATCTTTAATTAATGATTGTGCTTTGATTCCGGTTGTCATAGCGCATTCGCCAATAGCATACACAACTGCAATTTGAGATGCTTTTCCACCTTCGTTCCATTTATCATCAAAAGGAAGAGGTTTTCGTAATTGGTTTACTAAGCTTTCAAATTTTGCCTTCTTATCATATTTTCGAATCAATGAGGCATAATTGTTCCATCTGCCTATTGTATCAGCAAGCTTGTTTGAAATTAAATCTTTGCTTGAATAGTTAAAATTATTATTCATCATGCTATCAAGTTTCTGTGTTGATAGTCTACCCGAAACAGCAAGTGTTCTCGAAGTAGTTGAATACCAATCCTCGATCATTGCTTGTCGCTGTTCACGCTCTCCATCGCTCATGTTTTCACGAGTGAAGCTTTCCACAGCTGATTTATACTTCAAATATCGGAATTCATCAAATCCTATATGAATCTTTTCAAGCATATTTTTATAGTAGCTCCTGCCAAGAAGATACCCTTCAAGTGAAACGGAGCCGCCAATGGGATCAACAAAAATCTTATTACCAACCGATGCAAAAGCATAATCATCCATATTCGCGCGGTCGATGAACACATAAACCACCTTCCCCGCTGATTTAAAGCTTTCCAATGCACTTCTAATCTCCCATAGAAATTCCTTGTTTATTATCATACTTGTTGCATTAACAATTATTCCTTTAACAGATTCCTTATCTTTTGCTTGATCAATCGAAGTAAGAATCTGCAGCAAAGTAGCATTAGTATCGAAGAACATTCCTTTTTGGTATTTAACAGGCTTACTCAAATCGAGGGTGTAGTAGATATTTTCGGTTTTTTTGCGTATTAAATCGTCCAAAATTGTTCGGTCTTTGGCACCATACCTAAATGTCACGGTATTATAATTATATTTTTGATTATTATCAGTCGTTGCAACTGTGCTGATTCCATTTTCACCAAAACTTATATCAATACCACAGCTGATAGATTTGTTTGAAAAATAGCGAGGAGCTATTCTAATACCTTTTAAAAATTCCCAATTTATTCCTGCACTCCAACGTGCATCAGAAATATTTTCATTATTAAAAATGGACATATCCCCAAAAAAAGTAAGTGGATAATTTTTAATTGGACGTAATGCAATTTCTCCAACAGTTTCCACATCGTGCCATGCGAGTGCATAAGTTTGGAATGCTCCAACTGATACAAATGGATTCGGTCTAAATAATGCACCCCATGTCAAAGTATTGCTCCGATGCAATTTAGATTTATCTCCACCGACAAATCCGTAGCTTAGCCCTAATCCAAATTTTCTGTCTCCTGCTGAAACAGCATATCTATAATCATATACTGCTCCCGCTGCATAAGGTGTGTAAATTCCTCCAAAACTCGAAGCAGGACCATCGAAGCTCTTCATACCTGCTTGGAATCCCCATGGCAACTTCGAATACATTTCTTTTGTTCCTAATGAAAATTGGAAATCCACATCGTGCAAATAATTTAAAATTGCAGGATTATTAAATCCATATAACCCAAATTTGAAAGCACCTGGAGAGGATTGCATAAATGATGCTGTTTCATAATACGTTAAGAAACTTCTTTGAGCGAAAGCGGGACTTACTAAGAAGAGAGCGAATAATGCGAAAATGATCTTTTTCATAAACTCACTTATTTTTTAATTTTAAATAAAGTAAATTTACGAAAATCTATCAATTTAGTTTCATTTTATTTTTATGATTTATCTTTTTTATCACGTAATATGCGGATTAGCTTTCGGGCTTCTTCATAATAAATTGATTTTGGAAAGTCCACAAGAATTTTGGTAAAGTATAAAATCGCCATATCATCTTGGTTTTCCTGCATATATGATTTGCCCATATTAAAGTAGATCAAATCTTTATTGATTGAATTGAGAAATTGGTCAAGCATTGCATTATATTCTTCAATTGCCTTTTGATATTGCCCATTTTGAAAATAAATATTTGCAATATTCAGCAAAGATTTTTCCTGCAAATCTCCTCCTTTGCCCAATTGGCTTGCCAGCTTATATTTTTCAATTGCTTCTGCTTGAGCATTCTGGAATTCCAAATATTGGGCTTCGCTGTATGTTTTTAAAGCAAGTATCATATTCTCATTTTGCGTAATTAATGCAGATAATTCCAGCAAATCATTAGCTATTGCAGAGTTTGGATCAACCTTGATTTCTGCAAGAATTGCTTTGGTAGTATCAATTTTGCCTTGGAAATAATAGCATTTTGCCATATTGAATTTTGCTTGATCTGCATAATTTACAAACTCATTGCGTCGGATTTGCCCACTGATATCGATTATATCTTTATAAATTGCAATTGATTTTGCTATATCTTTCTCTTTCAAATATAGTTCGGCAAGTTGCAGCTGTGCTTCAATATATTTATTGCTTAGTCCTTGCTTTTTTGAGACTTTGCTCAGATATTCAATTGCTTTTTTATTATTATGAAGATAATTTGCATTTATATTAGCAAGCGAAATATAAGCATCCATTTCCTGCTGAGTATTTGGATAATCTTTTATAATTTGATTATATAAAGAAGTTAGCTGAGTAATATTTTCAGGTGATAAGGCTTTATTTGCAAGGAATTTTTGTTCCAAAGCATTGGCAAATCCATAAAGTGCAGATGGAGTGTTCGGATTCTTTTTGCCTTGCTCAATGATTAAAGAATATGCTTTTATAGCAATATCATATTGCCCATCAGCGCTTGATATATTAGCAAATTTCAGAACTTCTGCATAATTGGAATTGTAAATTTTATCAATTTTCAAAGTAATTTCCAATGCTTTATCAAAATCATTAATATTGCGTGCATACCAAATGTAAGCATAAAGGATATAAGGATTTTCATTAGTCTTCGATATTGCTCTATCCAATGCGGATTTGATAATTGGTTTAGCAGTTTCATTGAGCATCAAAGCATAAAGTTGCCCTTGCGCCAGTGAGAGATTTTGAGAAATTAGCAGATTATCAATAATTTCATTAATACATTTTTCATAATCGCCAAGCAACATATAGATTTTGACAAGTTCTTCACTAAATAAATTTTTCGAATTCTGCTGATTGCGTGCTTGCAATAAAGCATCCCTTGCTCTATCATACAATTTTAAATAAATGAATGTCTGGGA
>DIEP01000066.1:0-12088 GCA_002418685.1 Ignavibacteria bacterium UBA5771 | reverse complement strand
GCAATATCGCCCTTGAGCCAATATGCTTGCCCTAAATATGTATAATTGAGAAAATTGGGAACTATCTTAATCCTATCCTCAAGAAATTCAAGCAAATCGGTATATTTATTTTGCAGAAACAATATACGAACATAGTTGTCGATATATATTTGATTGGTTTTATTCGAATTAGTTAATTGCTGATAAATACTTTCCGCACTTTTCAAATCGCCTCCTCTTTCATAAGACTTGGCAAGTTCGAATTGTCTCTGCTCGATATTTTGCGAAAATGCGATCGCGGGAAGTATCAGCAATATTGCAAATAATAATCTTCTCATATTAATAAATATTATAAAGTATAGCAATTGTTAAATATAAAAGACGTAAAAAGCAAATAAATCATTGAATCATCAATATTGAATCATCAATATTTCTTGAGATTTTTCCATAACTTTCTAAGGTGTTCAGCAATCTTTGCTTCTCGACCATTGCTTGTTGGAAAGTAGAACTGTGTAGGTGGAAGATTTATGGGGAAATAATTGACATCTACAAAATGATTTTCGAATTCGTGAGGATATTTGTAGCCCTTTGCATAGCCTTCCTCTCGCATAAGCTTAGTGGGAGCATTCCGCAAATAAAGTGGCGGATCGAGGTTTGGTTCATTTCGCACAATTTCTTGCGCCGAAGTCAAAGCCATATATGAAGCATTGGACTTTGGACAAGATGCAAGAAATGTCACGCCTTGGGCAAGATTTATCTGCGCTTCGGGAAGTCCAATCATCTGCACGGCTTGGAACACCGCTACTGCCACAAGCAATGCCGTTGGTTCTGCATTGCCGATATCTTCGCTTGCAAATATTACCATTCGCCGGGCAATAAACAAAGGATCTTCGCCTGCTTCAAGCATTTTTGCCATCCATAGCATTGCTGCATCGGGATCCGAACCACGCAATGATTTTATGAAAGCAGAAATTGTATCGTAATGATATTCCCCCTTTTTATCATACAGGGGAATTCGCTTTTGCATCGCATTTTTCAAATTTTCTTTTGTTATGCGAATTTGCTGAGAATTAGGTTTACGAGCTAATTTGAAGGCTGATTCAAGTAAATTGAGTGCATTCCGAGCATCGCCCGATGAATATTCGTAAAAATCATTAATATCCTCAAATTCGAACTCGAATTTGGAAAGGACTTCATCATTTTTAACTGCTCTTAAAATTAACTCTCGGATATTCTCACTGCTTAATGGGTTCAGCTTATAAACTTGCATACGGCTGATTAATGCAGGGATAATCTCGAATGAGGGATTTTCGGTTGTTGCTCCAATTAGGATGATTGTTCCATTCTCAACGGAGTGCAGGAGTGCGTCTTGCTGTGCCTTATTAAATCGATGGATTTCATCAATAAAAAGGATAGTTTTTTTATTTTTTTGCAAATTTCTTTCGGCTCGGGTAAGCACTTCCCTGACATCTTTCACTCCCGAATCGACGGCGGATAAACGTGCAAATTCAGCATTCATCTCATTAGCTATTGCAAAAGCAAGGGTGGTTTTGCCACTACCGGGAGGTCCCCAAAAAATAATAGAAGGTATATCGCCATCTTCAATATATTTGCGCAATGGACCCGAACCTGCAAGCAAATGCTCCTGACCCAAGACCTCGCCGATATATTCGGGACGCATCCTTTCAGCAAGTGGAGGAAGTATTTTGCTACTTCTCTTAATGGGTTCATCACCAAATAATTGATCCAGATTAGAATTAATAATACTCACTGTTTATCGATATTTCAATAAATAATAAACTAAATTATTGAATAAATATTTTAAATTAGTATAAGAAGAATTATATCGTTTCTATCTCAGGTCATTCCCGGTCATTGGAGCAAGCACTCTTGCGTGGCAATCCCATTTCTCTCTTCAGATTGCTCCGTCATTTCATTACGCTATGACCTTAAAAATAAATTGTCTCCTCATTATTATTCTCATCAGAAAGGCGTTTTCGCTTTCTTTGTTCCAAAATTCTTTTTGCCTCCGCTTTTATCAAATCTTGCTCGAAAAGAATGATACTATAATCAAGACGATTTTCAAGATTGCCAAGCACTTGATATGCTTCTGTAATCAAATAAAATAAGCGTAGTGCTTCAGGATCCTTATTGAAATCGGGATGGAACTGCCGCACAAGCCGTCGATATGATTGCCTTATGTCTTCTGACGAAGATGTGCGTTCAACCCCCAAAATCTTATAGTAATCCTTGATCCGCATTACTTATATTTTATTTTCAAAATTAGTATTACAAAAGTAAAAATAAATGAAACAATATTTGCAAAAATAATTGGAATCGAGTTAATCATAAATCCGTAAACCAGCCAAAATGATGCACCGCTAACCATAACGATATACATTGCTAATGAAAGATCTCGCGTTTGCTTGTATCTGATTACTTTTATCATTTGCGGTAAGAAAGCAAATGTGGTCAATGCAGCTCCTACCAGCCCAATCAACGTTACTAATGTACTGTAATTTGAATCCATAAACTATTTATATAAAATTTAAAGCATTGTAAAGAATTTCAATCGGATGAAGGGCAGTCTTGCCTGTTCCCTCATAGATTTGATGTCTGCAACTTGTTCCCGATGCTGCAATTATAACGCTATTATCCAAATTCCTTATTGTAGGAAAAAGTACCAATTCTCCAATTTTTTGAGATATTTCATAATGTTCACGCTCAAAACCGAAGGCACCTGCCATCCCACAGCAACCCGAAGGAATTTCTTTAACTTGATAATTTTTTGGGAACGAAAGCATTGTTTTTATACTATCGCTTGTGGTAAGAGACTTCTGATGGCAATGAGTATGCAGGGAAATCAACATCGCATCATCGGTGAATAAATCCTGTGATATTTTATTTTCCATGATTTCTCTTGCAATAAATTCATCGAAGAGCAAGCAATTATCGGCAAGTTCGATTGCATCCTCTCGCAATTCTTTATCAACCAAATCAGGATATTCATCACGAAATGATAAAATAGCAGATGGTTCAATACCAATAAGGGGCGTTTGTTTTGTAATCAAAGTTTTCAGAAGCTTAACGTTTTGATTTGCAATTACTTTTGCTTTTTTGACTAATCCTTTCGAAAGATATGTCCTGCCACTTTCTAAATGATTAGGAATAATAACGTTATAGCCCAATCTATCAAGCAATTGAACTGCCTTTATACCAATATGAGCGTCCTGAAAATTTGTGAATTCATCATTAAATAAATAAACAATCTGCTTATTTGCTTGAGGCTTATAATTTTTCTTATACCATTTTTGCAAAGTGGTTCGGGAAAGCAATTGGAAATGCCTTGCTTTTGCAAATCCAATAATATTTTTAATAATATTAGAAAAGAATTTATTTTTCAAAAAGAAATTTGAAAAATTTGGAAAAATCGCTGCAAATTTATAAACTTGTGCAATATTTGCTACAATCCACGAGCGGAAAGGGGTGCCGTTTGCATCATAATAATGTTGCAAAAATTCGGATTTCAATTTTGTCATATCCACACTTGATGGGCATTCGCTTTTGCAGGCTTTGCACATCAAGCACAAATCCATCACATCATATATTTCCTTGCTATCGAAGGGGTTTGATTTAGCCGAGTTAGTAATCATTTCCCGCAGCATATTTGCCCGCGCACGAGTCGAATCCTTCTCATTTCGCGTTGCTTTGAAACTGGGGCAAATCATACCGCCAAGCTCTTGCGGTTTTCTGCAATCTCCCGAACCATTGCATTTCTCAGCGAATTGCTGAATTCCACCATAATCTTCAAAATTAAAATAGGTATCTATTTCCTTTCTTTTTACTTCGGGATTAATTCGTAAAAACGTATTCATACGGGGTGCATCAACGATTTTGCCGGGATTGAAAATATTAAATGGGTCGAATGTGCTTTTAATTTCTTTGAAAAAATTATAAATATTTTCGCCAAACATAAATGGAATCATCTCACCACGCAAGCGCCCATCACCGTGTTCACCACATAATGAACCGCGATATTTCTTGACAATTTTAGCGGTTTCAATCAATACCTGCCGATATTTCTCGATTCCTTCGGGAGTTCGCAAGTTTAATATTGGATGAAAATGGATTTCCCCCGTTGAGCAGTGAGCATAAGAAATGATTTTTACGTTCATATCGCTCATTCGACTAATCAATTCATCAGTATAATCGGGCAAATCATTTATAGCAACAGCAGTATCTTCAATAACGGTATAGCTTCGTTCATCACCTTTAATATTTGAAAGCAAACCCAATCCTGCTTTGCGAAGATCCCAAATACGATTGATTTCAGTCCCTCGCAAAATCGGAAAATCATAGCCATAGTGATGGTCTCGCAAATCCTCAATTGTTTCATTGAGCAGGGATTGAAGTTCGTCTTCATTGTCCCTTGCGAATTCAATAACAAGTATTGCAGAGGGATTACCATTGAGGAAAAATCTATTACGTTTTTGTGTGATATTTTCCTTTGTTAATTCCAATATATTATTGTCGATTAGTTCCACAGCACCGGGTTTATGACTCATAGCAACGATATTGGCAAGCAAAGCTTCGCGAAGTGAATTGAAATGAGCAGCGATCACTGCAACATTTTTTGGAGGTGGCTCAAAAAGGTTAATTTTCATTTCCGTGGTGAAAACAAGCGTCCCCTCGCTTCCCGCAAGAATCTTCGATAAATTAAATAGATCGCCATTTTTCTTGAAGAAATTCGATTCAAGCAAGCTATCGATTGTATATCCTGAATTGCGGCGTTGGATTTCCTTCTTTGGAAACTGCTGATAAATTTCATTTTGGAAATCAGGATTTTTTAATTTATTAATTAATAATGAATAAATCTTGCCTTCCACTGAATTCAATAGCGATTTATTAAGAACTTCATCATTATTTAAAGGGGATGTATGGATTTGGCTACCATCGGAGAGGAAGCCATTTACTTCAATTATATTTGTCCGAGTATTGCCATAGAGCGGAAAATGCGAGCCACAGGAATTATTCCCAAGCATACCCGCAAGAGTATTACGATTGGAAGTAGAAGTCTCAGGTCCCCAAAATAAATTATGTTGTTTCAATTGCTGATTTAGAACATCGGGAATTACACCCGGCTCAACTCTTGCCCAATGCTCTTGTTGATTAACTTCCAATATATTATTAAAGTTTCGCGAAATATCAACGACAAGACCATTCCCAACAACTTGTCCCGCAAGCGAAGTTCCACCACCCCGCGGGATAATCGGGATATTTTCAATTCTTGCAAAATCGATGATTGATTTTATATCATTTATTGATTTTGGATAAACCACTCCCAGTGGCACTTCGCGATAATCAGAGGCATCGGTCGAATAGAGTATTTGCCAAAAATTGTCGTAATGAACCTCCCCTTCTATTGCTTTTGCTAATTTATCAAATTTATTATCAAGTTCTATTTTTTCCATATTTATAAATATTTATTTTTGTAAGATCATTCAAGGAATACCGACCTGAATTCCCTGCTGTTTGGACTATTCTATCAATGATTGCAACAGGTTGGTCTCAAAATTGTCCTTGCGGCATAGCATAGTTGCTGAATATAGCTTAAATTTGCATCGGAGATAATGTTTATATAGTTGATATATGACGCTAATTTTTTTTGCTTTATGTTTTGCATAAATAATTTATTTTTGTATAACTAAATTAAGCAAATTTATGCAAAGACGTGATATATTTAAATGCTTTTCAGTGGGCGCTTTGGCTTTAATGCTTAATAAATCTAAATTTATTGCTCAAACACAAGAATCGTCAATTCCGAAATCTTATCAAAATATTAAAAAAATAATCAAGCCCAAGGCATTGAAAGAAGGCGATACCGTCGGAATAATTTCAGCAGCTACCCCTGCTTATACACCTGAGGAAATTTTAAAAATAGAGCAAGTGCTGACATATTTCAATTTGAAGCCGTATTATCCAAAATATTTTTTTTCAAGAAATAATAGCATAAACCAGAGAATTGAAGAGAAAGCAAGCGATTTCAATGAACTATTTGCCAATGATGAAATTAAGGCAATCTTCTCAATCCGCGGTGGTTATGGAAGTATGCATATACTCGATAAAATTGACTATAAATTAGTTGAGAAGAACCCTAAAATATTGATTGGTTATAGCGATATAACGGCACTGCTGATTAGCATATTCCAGAAAACGGGTTTGATTACATTCCACGGTCCAATGCTTCTATCAAAATTCACAAATTATAGCGTAGAAGTTTTCCGGGGAGTTCTTTTTGGAAATTCGGAGGGTCTGATACTAACAAATCCGAATGCTCGAAGTGGGATTCGAGATGTCTATCCAATTAGAACTTTGAAAAATGGAATTGCTCAGGGACGCTTGATTGGTGGGAATCTTTCGCTAATTACTGCAATGCTCGGCACAGATTTTGATATTAAAACAGATGGGCGTATTCTTTTCCTTGAGGATACTGGCGAAGAACCTTATAGCATCGATAGAATGCTTGCCACACTTGCTCTTGCTCATAAATTTGATAATTTGAGTGGATTTATATGGGGCAAGTGCAATGAGTGCAATCAGAAGGGTGCGCCGCCAATTTGGGACTTTTCGATTGAGCAAAGTTTGGATTATTATTTCCGCAATCGAACTTATCCTTCGTTTTCGGGCTTGATGATTGGACATACTGATGAGCAATTGACTCTTCCGATAGGGATAAATGCAGAAATCGATGCAAGCAAAGGAAGTATAAAATTTTTAGAAAATGCCGTTGAATAATAAATATTTTTTTCATAAATTTGCAAAATAAAATTGGGGGGAACAATGCAAAGAATTTTATTACTTGCAAGTAATCCATTGCAGGATAATCAAGACGAGGTTAGTTTGCCACTTTATAGGATGAGCGTATCAGCGGGCATCCCACTTCCAACAGATGAGGATATCGAAGAGGAAATCGATCTTAATTCATTTCTCATTAAGCATCCTAATTCCACATTCTTTGCAAGAGTGATTGGAGATGCTGAGAATTTCGATGGAATTCGTGATGGCGATATTCTTGTGATTGACACATATCAGAAGCCCGATGACGGCAAACTAATTCTAATTCAAATGAATAAAAATTTGACAATTAGGCGCTATCGTATGTTCGATGACCAAGAATATATACAAACGCCAAACGGGCAGTATCTGCCAATCAATAGCTCATTTTTTGATACTCTTGATTACGTCGGGCAAATTACTTTTATAATTCACTCGCTTAAAGCATATTAGGGAGGAAGCAAAAAATATTTTTAAGATAGGAATGCGGGGAATATTATAATCATACCCATTGAATTCATTTGTGGGGAAAGACTCGTTCCCAACTCATCTCGAATGGAGAGAGGAATTTATGATGAGTTCGTAATTGGGAGCAGGAAAAAAGGAAATTGAGATAACTTCTAAAAAGTTTAAAATATTGGAGGGTCAATTCTTGAACATGATGGAAGACTGTTATCTATATTTGTTTGATAATTGATATGTTCATTGCGATATATAATAATATTGACTCGTAACGAATTAAATGAATAAATTAAAATAAAGAAAATCAACACAAGCAGGAATGAAAAGTAAGAGGAAATCACGCATCAAGCAAAAATATACTTTCGAGGCACCTGTTTTGCCGGCGCATACGTTAAATACTGCGAATCAGCTAAGATTGTTTGATTATCAAAATTTTAATATTTATAATCTAATCGGAGATTCGGAGAATTATTTCCTTGTGCGAGTGAATGGCGAAAGTATGATTGGCAAAGGCATTTGTGATGGTGATTTGCTTGTAGTTAATTCAAAAGCTGAACCCGGAAATAATAAAACTGTGATTGCAGCATTAAACGGAGAGCTGTTAGTGAAAGAGTTCCGCNNCTATCGAGGGTCGAGTTTATCTTTACGCTGCGAATAATAAATTTTTACCTATAGAAATATACCCCGAAGAGCAATTCGAAATTCAAGGAGTTGTGGAATTTGTCATCCACAATGTGTAAAAGTTATATTTTAATATCGAGAAAACCCCGAGCAATTTGCGATTGAGCAACCGTTTGAATTTGTTTTTGCGGAGCAGTCGCTGCCATAATTTGAAGCATTTGCTTTTGCAGCGAGTTATCATCACTCATTATGTTGCCGCCTGATGCTTGCTTCAGCATCTCGACTTGCAATTGTTGTTGAGGATATTTTGAAACATTCTGCTCGAATTTCTGCGCTTCCTCAATCCTTTTCTCATCAAGTAATTGATTTTCTCTATTGATTTCATTGATTTCCACAATTACCTCGCAAATTTTTTGCAAATTAATAAATTAAACAATAATAAACAAATATATTATCTATTTTTTCACTCGAACTCTTATCGAACGGTTCAAAAATCTTCCTTGAGGTGTATCTTCGGGGAATTTATCTTGATTTGTTCCTGTCTCAATATTGAATTTATCTTTGGCAATTGATTGAATGAAAGCGCGAGTATTTGCCGCTCTCTCTCTTGAAAGGATTTCATTCCGTTCTTGAGTGCCAAGCTCATCAGCACTACCAAGGATTTCTATAGTGCTATTTGCGGGCAATTTCTGAATAAGTTGCTTGAGCAATTCCTTGTTTTCATCAGTGATGACGCTTGAATTATATTCAAATCGCAAAATCGCAAGAAAATTGTCTAACCTCAGTTCGACATTTTCTTTTGGATATTCACTAAGTTTTATTGATGCGAAAGCAGTATCATAAGTATTATTCAGAAAGCTCCGTAATTCAAGATTTAAGGTTTGTTGTTCTTCAGTGATTTTGGAGAATATGGGCAATTGATAAGTATCAGATTTATCAATCATTAGAGTATCTTTTGAAAGATTGCTCGATATTGTCGCTTTTATTGATGGCTCCATATAATACAAACTTGCTTTAAATTCAGCAGTTCCGATGAAATTAGCATATCTCTGTATATTCACATATTCCTGCAATTGTGCATTATTCAAGATAATATCAACTCGTTGATTTTCTTCAATTCCTGCCTCAAATTCCTGATTGGATGGGACGCTTGGATTCGTCAATATTCTTGTTCTGATTTTGCTTTTAGGAACTCCCATTGCTATCAATTTGTTTTTTACTGCATTTGCACGGGCTAATGATAAGGTTATTCCCTTAGGCTCCATTCGAGGTCCTGATGTAGAAGATTCCAATAGAATACTTGCATCCGGATTGTTCTTTATTATTTGAGCAATTCTATAAAAAATTGAATAGTGCATTTCAACGGCATTGCCTTCAAAATTAGATGTTGGAACAGGAGCATTATCATAATTTTGGGATAATTTGCTAGAATTTCTTTCAAAAAAGACACTATTTACAATCGGAATACTTGCTAAAAGTTCATTGCCAGTCTCCACTTTGCCTTGCACTTGAATATCTGAAATCTTGATTATTGGTTCAGGCTTTGGTTCTGCAAATGAAATAAGAGGGGATGGCGGTTCAATTGGTATTGGCATCTCAATGGGCTTTGGTTTCTCAACAAGTATTTGCTTCTCGATTGGTTTGGGTTCCTCAATTGGCTTTGGCTTTTGAAGGAACGAAATGCGATACCCAATTTCAGCACGGAAGCCAAGATATTTCCAATTGGCATCAGATGTAAAATTCATTGGATTATAATCAAAAAGCAATTGCACTGTTATATTATCTTTATTATTTGGAAATAGTGCTTCAACTCCCGCAGTCAAACCAAAACCGAACTTGTTTATACTTGAAATATCGCCCCCTGCCAATGCTCTCTCTATAGTATGCACATCATTTGGGGCAATAAAAGTTGCACCTGCGGGAGAAATGATTTTCTCTTTTTGTTCAAAAGAATGCCTTATTGGTAAATAAAAGCGTCCTGCACAGACCCAGCGAGAATAAATTTCCCGCGATATTATACCTCGGATTTCGGGTTGAAATTCCAGAAAGCCTAAATTTGCTTGCAATTGATTTTCGCTGTTTACTTGCACAACTTCACCCGTTTCCAAATTCCGGGATGGATAAGATAAATTCTGCACTAACTTCCCGCTTCGAGAAGTGTAACCTATTCCAATTCCAAGAAAATAATTTTTCCAAAATAACTTTTCACCTGTAAGTGAAAAAGAATACCCAAAGCCATTACCCTTTTTGAACAAACCACAATCAGCTGCTCCTTCAAACGAATTAAAATTGGGTAAATGCAAATTGTAAATCGCTCCAATTCGAGGATGCAATGCAAATATTTCTTTTTCTGTATTTTGCGAAAAGCAGTTCCCAAATGCCAAAAGAAATAAAATTGTATAAAAAATAGATTTCTTCATTGAATTCATAAATTTCAGAATAGCAATTTATGAAAAAAATATATGATTTTTAATAAGTATGATTATAGAATAAAAATTAAAATAATATTTCAGTTATTTGCAATTTATTATAATTTATTTTATAATTTTGTAATATTAACAATTTAGGTATTGCAATTGAATTAGGTTATACACGTTTTGTCTTTTGACTAATAGTTTGACGGAGTAAAAAATGCCAAGCAATACCTGTATATTTAGATCTAGACTACTATTTACTTTAATGGTTCTTACAGCATTTCCTTTTATAATGAATGCTGATCCATTGCCTGAAGGAATCCAAATTATTAAATCCAATGAAAAAGAGTTAATCATTGAATTCCAACCCAAACTAAAGAATTTCACAGAAATCAAAACCCAAGATGGGCAAACCGCATTCATTGCAAATATTAATGGCATATTGCTGACAACGGATAAATCAGGGGAACCAGGAGAAGCATTCTTTCTGCAAAATGTGTCTGTGCCAAATTCGACAGGTTTCAGTCTTATAAATATTGAAATAACCAAAGTTAAATCTTACGCAAAATTACTTGCCCCTGTCCCGACTTTGACGAAAGAGAATGATTTACCAACAGAAATATATATAATAAACGATGATCTTTATAATCAACCCGTCAAGCAATGGGCTGAATTAGAATATGCAGGAATTGCTCGCGATCGGCATATTGCAAAATTGAAAGTTATGGCTGCGCGTTGGAATCCACAATCTCATTCAATTGAGATACCTGATAAAGTTCGTATAACTATCTCTTTTGATAATGTTCCCGAGAAAAATAGTAGCCTATCAAAAAATGATTTGCCGATTGGTATAAATTATTCTGAAACTCCAAATTTTGTTATCCGAAAGACACCTTCATATTTAAAAGAAAAAACTTCAAACAAGTTGCAAGGAGTTTCTAATAATTGGGTGAAAATAGAGACATCCACCGAAGGTATATATAAAATTGACGCGAGTCAACTTTCCAGCATTGGAGTCAATTTTACAAAAGAAGAACTTGCCACCATTAAAATTTATGGAAATGGCGGTAAAAACCTCAGCGAGAAAGTTTCAGATGCTCCCAATAACATAATGAAAGAGCAAGATATTATTGTGCGAACCAAACCCGATGGCAGTTTAGATGCAATTATTTTTTATGGTGCTTCTACCAAAGGATTTGAGATCCGAAGGCAAGATATAAAAAGATATATAAATCACTTCTCAGATGTTAATTATTATATGCTAACTTGGGGTGGTTCGGCAGGCAAGCGTGCTACTCCGCAAGCAACCGAGAATATTGACGTGGTCAATCGACCTCAAACATATTATCATAGAATTACTTTTGAAGAAGATATTAATAATGCTTATATATCACCTGCGGGCAGAGCTTGGTTTGGTAGAACTATGTTTTCATCATCAAGTTCTAATGTTTATACTGATTTATTGCCCAATTTAGACCGGTCGCAGAACATTCTTTTCAGATTTTCTCTTGCTCATCGATCCACAGATAGGGGATATTTTACAATTTATCAAAATAATGAACAAATTGGGAATTTCAGTATTTGGGGCTCATCAATAAATGATTATCACCCTTCCTCAAGAACTTTTGAGGATATAATTTACCCTGCCTCTAAGATTGGTTTTGATGATAGGAGCGTTCTCAAAATTGATTACAAAAATCCAACTTTGCCTTCGTCAGCAATTGGCTTTTTAGATTATTACGAAATCCATTACCCACGCAGTTTCTATGCAATAAATA
>DIEP01000143.1 GCA_002418685.1 Ignavibacteria bacterium UBA5771 | reverse complement strand
CCCGATGTTTTGTTTATTTGAGTGGGCGAATGACTTTTTGAACTTTGCCAACTATACGGAGTTTGTCAGTTGGAAGAACGTGGATCTCGTCATAATCGGGATTTGCAGGAATTAGTCGGATATCTTTTTCGCCGAGATTTATTTTTTTAATAGTCCATTTATCATTTATTGCAGCAATCACAATAGAATTATGCAAATAATCGAAAGATTTTTCAACAAGCACAAAGTCGCCATCAGCTATATCAGCGCCAATCATTGAATTTCCTTTCACGCGCATCAAGAAATTATTATTAGTATTTTTTTGCATAATTTCAATTATTTATTACTGAATACAATAGTAAAAATCATACCAAACAAATAATTTATTCCTTATTTCGTTAAATTGTTATTATGTTAGTACTTGCAATTGAAAGTTCCTGCGATGAAACCTCTATCGCGATTGTAAATGAAAATAAGATATTGAGTAATGTCATATCTTCGCAATTTGTCCATTCAAAATATGGCGGAGTTGTTCCCGAGATTGCTTCTCGTGCTCATTTGCGAATGATTAATGAGATTTTTCATACTTCATTGAGAGAGGCAGAGACAAGCATTGAGGATATCGAGGCAATTGCTGTCACAAATCAACCTGGATTGCTTGGCTCACTGATTGTTGGGGCGAATTTTGCAAAAGGATTATCTCTGAAATACAATTTGCCAATTGTTCCTACTGATCATATTGAAGGGCATATTTACTCGGGATTTTTACAAGATCCAACACTTGATTTTCCCGCAATTGCAATGGTTGTGAGCGGAGGACATACTGCAATTTTCCAAGTTGATTCATATAATCATTATAAGACATTGGGTCTTACGCGAGATGATGCAGCAGGTGAAGCATTCGATAAAATTTCAAAATTGCTTGGGCTTGGTTATCCTGGCGGACCAATTATAGATAGATTGGCAAAACTCGGTAATCAAACAGCATATAATTTCCCGAGAACAATGTATAATAGCAACGACTATGATTTTAGTTTCAGCGGACTCAAAACGTCTTTCAAATATTTTTTGGAGAAGAATTTTGATAATAATCCACCAAAAGATATAATTCCCGATCTTGCTGCTTCAGTCCAGTCGGCAATAGTCGATGTGTTAATCAAAAAAGTATTTACTGCTGCCGATGAATATGGAATAAGCAACATTGTTATTGGTGGTGGTGTTTCTGCCAATTCATATTTAAGAGAGCAATCAATGGCAAAAGCACAAAAGGAAAATAAAAAAGTTGTGTTTCCTTCACTCACTTTATCTATGGATAATGCTGCAATGATTGGATTTCTTGCAAATAAAAAACTTGCGGAACTTGGCGAAGTAGCATTCCGCAATTTATCATTTACTTGCAGTGCAAATTCGTTAAGGGCTAAATATCCCAAGAAAAATAGAGTGAATAGCACGTTATGAGTTTAGCATGATAAATGGTTGTCCCTATTGAGATACAGCAGTGGCACATTGCAAAAGTATCATTAGATAAATGCAAATGAGATTGATTAGCAAGAGTATTTCGCAATGACCTACGAAATAACACAGTCATTGTGAGAAATGAAATGACGAGCAATATAATAAGTTTCTCTCTTTTTAAAAGGGAAAATTATGAATGTTGTGCTTAATATTATTTAACGGTTTATATTTTCTAAAAAATATATAATTTGCGAGATTTTTGGGCTTTCGAGACGACTCCAAATTTATATTGTCAATAAAAAAATTAAAATTTGATTGTTAATTCCAATTAAATTATTAAAATTGTATTTTTTAAATTTGTATGAAAATTTTTAATGGATTTTGATAAAATTGTTGAACCAATACACGATGAATTAGAGAAATTCGAGATATTTTATAAGTCTCAGCTTGATTCGGAAATACCGATACTAAATACGGTTTTGAATTATATGACGAAATCAAGTGGGAAGCGGCTGAGGTCTGTCTTAGTTCTGCTGACTTCTTACCTTTTCGGTGAAATAACCGAGCGCAGTTTTATCGGTGCTTCGATGATCGAAATATTGCATAATGCAACGCTGATTCACGATGACGTTGTTGATGAAGCATCTGAACGTCGAGGATTACTTTCGGTTAACGCTGTATGGAGGAATAAAGTAGCTGTGCTTGTGGGCGATTATTTGCTTGCGAAAGGGTTGATGATTTCTTTGAATAATAACGAATTTGATTTCCTGCATGTAATAACCAATGCAGTAAAGACAATAAGCGAAGGGGAATTACTCTCTATTGAAGCATCTCGCAAACTTGATTTGAGCGAAGAAAAATATTATGAAATAATCCGCAAAAAAACTGCTGTGCTTTTGAAAGCTTCATGTGAAATTGGAGCTATAGCCACCAACCAATCGCCAGAAATAATTTCGCAAATTGGAGAATACGGCGAAAAAGTGGGTATGGCTTTCCAAATTCGCGATGATATTTTCGATTATACACAGACATCTAAGATAATTGGCAAACCTGTCGGCAACGATTTGAAAGAACGCAAGATAACTTTGCCTTTGATTTATGCACTGAATAATTCTACAAATTCAGAAGTTAAGCATATTCTTCACCTTATTAAAAATAAAAATATTTCAAGTAAAGATATTGCCTATATAATTGGCTTTGTAAAAGATAAAGACGGAATCGCTCAAGCCCAAGCGAAAGCTGAGAGTTTCTCGGAAAGTGCTATCGAAACACTTGATGCGATTAAGGGGTTTGAAGCAAAAAATTTATTAAAAGAAATTTCGTTTTATGTAATTAATAGAACAAAATAGAGGATAAAAATGGATGAACACGATTTAATTGTCGGCGACTTACAAGCAAAAATACTTGCATCTGAAAAAGCTTTTATGCGCAAAGTATACGCATGGATGGGATCGGGACTTGCTATTACAGCACTGACGTCATTTTTTATCTATTCAACAGGATTATATCAATATTTGCTCAACACATGGGCGATTCTTTTTGTTATTATCTTACAATTTTCAGCAGTGATTTTCCTGAGCGCACGCGCCAATAAAATGTCTCCTATCACTGCATCTTTTACTTTTATTGCTTATGCTTTTTTGACGGGTCTGACGTTTTCTATAATATTCCTTGCATATTCAAGCGCTGCAATTTTTAATGCTTTTATTACGGCTAGTGCTACATTTGGTGCATTAAGTCTTTTTGGTTTTGCAACAAAAAAGGATTTGACAGGGTGGGGAAGTTTCTTCTTCATTGGACTGATAGGTGTGATTATTGCAATGGTGGTCAATATCTTTTTGGCAAATTCAGCTTTAGATTTTGTAATTAGCATCGTGGGCGTTCTTGTATTTGCAGGATTAACGGCTTATGACACGCAGAAATTGAAGGAGATGCACCTTGTGCAATTGCAGGGCAAAGAAGCTACTACAAGTGCCTCTATTGTTGGTGCATTAGTGCTATATCTTGACTTTATTAACTTGTTTCTTATGTTGCTTCGCCTGTTTGGTGGAGGCAGAGGTTAGAAATTGAGCCAAGAATTAGCTCCAATTTTCTTGGTGGAAGCTGAGAAATATATAGAAAATCGCGATTTTGATAGAGCTATAGAACTTTGCAAACGTGGTATTGAGTATTTTCCTGACTATTATCTTGGATACGTTCTGCTGACAGAAGCGCTTGAATCTGTTGGTAACTTTGAGCAAGCGGATAGTATTTTTGAAACTGCAAGCATTCGGTTCGCAAATAATCTTTTCTTTAGAGAAATTGCAAGAAGAAGATCTAAATTTGGAAGATTATTAATCCAAGAAGATGAGAATTCCAATAATATTTCTACGGATTCATTTTCTAACGAACAATTTGACCGTAGCCAACTCAATCAAAATGAAATTCTCAAATATCTTCAATTAGAAAATATTGATTTTGAGCATATATCTGCCGATGATATATTTTTAATTCCAGGGCTTGATTTTACTCCATTCAAAATTTCAGACACAAATCTTAAAATTACTGATTTGCAAATTTTCAATGATATTATTTCAGATAAAATACCGAATATTCAAGTCTATTGCGATACAGAAGAACAAGAACAACCAAATGTGGATCAGAATATTTCCATTCCTGATATAATGAATGATGAGCAAGATCAACTTGAGGATTTCTCCCAAATAATCCCAACCGAAACACTTGCTGAAATATATGTCCGCCAGAAAAAAATAAATGAAGCAATCGGGATCTTTGAAAAATTAATCTCCCAACATCCTGATAAATCCCAATATTATTCCGAACGGATTCAGAAGATCAAATCCAATAGTTTGTGATGGAACCAAATTTACCAAGAAGCGATTGGAATAAAATTCTTAAAGATAATTTTGGAATTGATAATTTTCGCAAATCGCAGGAAGATATAATTCAATCAATAGTTTCGGGAAATGACACACTTGTTGTGCTTCCCACGGGCGGTGGTAAATCTCTCTGCTATCAATTCTCTGCTCTAATTATGGAAGGCACTGCATTGGTTGTATCTCCACTAATTTCACTAATGAAAGATCAATCTGATGCACTTTTAAAAAATAATATCCCTGCCACATTTATTAATAGTTCTCTCAATTCCCGCGAGCAAGCAAATAGATTACATAATTTAATCGATAATAAATATAAAATAGTATATTTTGCACCCGAACGATTGATGAACAATACATTTATCGAAGCACTGAAACAAGCTAATATCTCATTCATCGCGGTTGATGAAGCACATTGCATTTCCGAATGGGGACAAGATTTCCGACCACTTTATCGCAAGATTCCTACTATTTTTAATTATATCCGACGTGTGCCAATTGCAGGATTCACTGCTACTGCCACTCCTGATGTCCAAAAAGATATGATCATCAATCTTGAAATGAAAAAACCGAATGTGTTCTTGCTTGGTTTTAAAAGGGATAATTTAAGTTTTCATACAGAGGAATGCAAAAATAAACCCAAACGCTTGATTTCACTTTATAAATCGATGAAGCAAGGATCGATGATTGTTTATGCAGGCACTCGCAAGCGCACGGAAGAAATTGCAAGCATTCTGCAAGAAGATAGAATCAATTGCAAAGCTTATCATGCGGGCTTGGAAACAGCAGAACGAAAGAAAATACAAGAGCAATTTTTAAATAATGATATTGATATTATTATTGCCACGACTGCATTCGGTATGGGCATTGATAAACCTGATGTTCGCATTGTTGCAAATGTATATTTACCATTGACATTGGAGGAATATTATCAAGAAGCAGGGAGGGCGGGACGCGATTCATTACCTTCTAATTGCTATTTGCTTTATTCTAAAGAAGATGAGAAATTGCAAAATTATTTTATCCGTGAGCAATTCTCAGGAATCACTGAATTCCGCCGTATCTATGATTCGCTTTATTTTTTATTAGATAAACAGGACGAAAAAACTAATTTTTTGCATGGCAAATTAGTGAATTATGCCAATTTGCTGAATATATCAGAAAAGAAATTACTCGCAATTTTAAAAGTACTCCAAAATAAAGCGATTCTGCGCTTTTATGAAGATGAAAAAGTTGCCTATCTACGTATAAATACTTACCTCGATAACTTCAATGAAATTATCAGCAAATTTAATAAAGAAAGAAAAATTATTATGAAAAGGATTTTAGAATATAAATCTAATGATTCTAATCAAACTATTGAAGTTCCAATCGCAAAAATAGGCAGAGAAATAAATATGACTATTGAAGAAATCGAAAACCATTTGCACGCCCTGGAAATATTTAATTTAATCGATATAGAAAAGTCTTCAGTTATATCAGGCATAAAATTTCTGCGTCCCCGCTTGCAAAACGACCAGATCAGTTCCATTTTTACTGAGATTAAGCAAAGGAAAAAAGTTTCCCAAAATAAAGTTAAAATTGTCAGGGAATATGCTTCCACGGAGGATTGCAAAGAAAGATTTATTATGGAATATTTTGATAACAATTCGGGTTATGATGATTGCGGGAAATGCTCGTCTTGCTTGGGAAATGGACACCATTCGGCAAAAAAGACAATCAACAAAATTCGGCAATCAACTTTCAATTTAACACAAAATTTAATATCTGCAAAACAGATTCAAAAGGACAAGACTGAACGAAAAACTGATAATCAAGATGTAGGTAATTTAAACATAATTAAATCGATGCTCGAAGACCACAAAGGATTAGAAGAAATTGCAGCAAAATTGCAATTGACAACTCCTGAAGTTGCATCTTTTATTGAAAAAGAAATTGAAGCGGGGTTTGTATTCCCGAAATTCTGGTTTTTGGATAGGAGTTTATTAAATAATATTTATAAAATAATAAAAAATGCACCATATATTCGATTAAGCCAAATCAAAGAGAAATTGGATTCAGACATAAGCTACCCCGAATTGCGAATAGCAGCAGCAATTTGCAGAAAAGAATTAAAATCGCGAATGATGTATCAGAAATAAACTATGAGATACAGCCCCAGGCAATGCGTTGTCTCAAAAATAATATTTACCCTGCTGAATATTTGATTATTTCACTTTTTGAATTAACCCCAAAGGCTTTGTTGATTGATTTTATTCAATATCGAGATGCCGTTTAATTTTTGCTACATCTTTTGCAAGCTGGCTGAGATTATGAATAACTGCTTCATTCTTAAAATAAGTCAACCTATCACGTGCAGGTGAGCCACCATAGACACCTTTCTTCAATATTGAACTTGCCACGCCTGATTGAGCAATCAGCGAAACATCATCTGTAATCTCAAAATGCCCCGCTAAACCAACCTGCCCACCAAATCGACAGCGTCTCCCTACTTTCACGCTCCCTGCAATTCCAACCTGAGCTGCAGCAGCAGTGTTTTCACCGATTTCAACATTATGTCCAATTTGAACAAGATTATCTAATTTTACGCCGTCGCCGATGATTGTGGAACCAACAAATGCTCTATCAATTGTTGTATTTGCTCCGATTTCAACATTATTTCCAATCTTCACATTTCCTATCTGGGGAATTTTGGTGTAGGATCCATCTGGCTCCTCAATAAATCCGAAGCCATCAGAACCAATAACAGCACCCGAATGAATGATACAATTTTCGCCGATTTCTGTGTCTTGATAGCAAACGGAATTTGCATGCAAAATTGTTCCCTTTCCTATTCGAGTATTATCATAAATTACTACATTAGGTTTTAGAACAACATCATCATTGATAACAACATTTGCACCGATCCAGCAGTTTGCCCCAATTGAAGCACTTGGCGAGACTTTGGCAGTTTCGTTAATAATCGCGGTGTGATGAATTCCCTTTTGCTCTTCTTCTTTTGTAGCTAATTTTTCAACTAAATGGATAAATGAGAAATAAGGATTTTCTACCTTTATAAAAACTTGATTTTCTTTGGGAATTGAATTCTCATTCTTTTGAATAATTACGCATGTGGCACCGCACTGTTCAAAATATTTGCGGAAACTTTCATCTGAAAAAAATGTAATATCACCATTTCCACTATGCTCAATTCTATTGAAATTAATTATTAAGGATTTAGTATTTCCGATAATTTCCCCATCAACCAATTGAGCTATTTCTTCAGCTGATAAATTCATTGCAACACTCTATTTTTTAATTGGTTGAACTGTTTCTGTAGAATCTGCGGGAGGATTTTCCTGCTCGAATTCTCTCTGATCGGTTGGCGCCTGCTGCTTGCTTCTCGGATTTTGCGTCCGTGAAACTCTCCTTGGCGCGACGGATTCCTTCTTTTGATTAGCGGGATCTTTAGCAATTTTTTCTTGCTGTTCTTCTTCTAATGCTTTGACGTCCACTCCAAGTTCACGCAATACATCCACTGTTAAGTCATATTTAAAATTAACATAAGCAAGTGGTTGAACACTTTGGTCAAAGACTATATCAAAATTTCTTTTATTTGCGACTTTTTGCACAGCAGCAGATATTTTTTGCTCAACGGGAAGCAAAATTTGCTTAACCATTTTATCGTATTCGCCGCCGGGAGAAAATTTGGATTTAGTATAATTATCTGCATTCGTTCTAAGGTCCTGCAATTGCTTTTCTTTTGCCCCTCTTTCAGCATCGGTCCAAATTAAGCGATTTTTATTAATATCAAATTCCAAATTGTTGATATTTGCTTGCATTGTGGCAAGTTCTCGTTTCCATTCATCAACAAATGATTGAATCCTTTGTTCGGCTTGCTGCGCTTCAATAAATTTTTCTCTTATTGTTTGAGAATTAATAAAGCACACACGTTGCGCTTGTATTGACAAAGGTATCAAGCCAAACAGTAATATAATCCAAATTTTTTTCATTATTAAATTTAATTATCTCCACGTTTAATGACATCCAAAACTTTGTATGTCAAATCAAATTTATCATCATAATACAAAACTGCCTGCGAAGTTTTGTCAAGCACGAGGTTTATTTTCTCCTCCTTTGCAACTTTCTGAATTGCCTGGCGGATTTTCTCTCTTATTGGAGTAAGAAATTGTTCTCGTGTGGCTGATAACTCACCTGTTTGACCGAATTTTTGCTCTTGATATTGCATAAGTTGCATATTAAGATTTTGAAGCGATTCTTCTTCTTTTTGTTGTTGGTCAATAGTCATTACTGATTTCCTTTTCTGGTATTGTTGCAATTTATCGTCGAGATCCTTCTTCATTGCCAGAAGTGTATCTTGCCATTTAGTGCCAATTTCTTTGAGTTTTTTATCTGCATCGACTGCTTCAGGCATTTCTTTGAGAATAATTTCTATATCAACAATACCAACTTTTAATGGTGAAGATGAAGATTGTTGGGAAAATAAAGGCATTTTGAAAAATATTGCTAAAACAAATACCAACGAGATCGAGATTAATTCTTTTTTCATTTTATTTACTTTTAAATTATTAAATACTTGTTTAAATTATATAAATTATTGCTGTCCAATATGGAACAAAAATTGCCAACCCGAAGGCTTAGTGCCACCATAGACAGGATCGAATCCATATCCATAGCTGAACCCAAGCATTCCAATCGGCTGAATAAATAGATGCACACCCACACCTACTGATCTTTTCAAATTGAATGGGTCAGTCTTTTTAAATGATTGCCATATATTTCCCGCTTCTGCAAATGTATAGAAATAAATAGGCATCGGATCAAGCGAGATTGCGAAACGAAGCTCGGTTGTATATTTTGTGAGAACGTAGCTTCCATCATCGGGACCAAAACTTCTATCAGGATAACCACGCATTGGGGTGACACCCCAACCGCTAAGTCCATTTCCTCCCATATAATATCTATCTATTGGAGGTATGGTTGAGTCTGATTTCAACCCTGCAACATATCCCCATTTTGAACTCAACATTAGTACCAGTCGGTCCTGCCCTGCAATTTGCATTAAAGGGTTGAAAATATCAAAGTTTATTTCCGTTTTAAAATAATCAGTTTTTCCAATTCCCAATGACCCCATAGCAAAATCATTTGAAAGAGAGAACTTCGAGCCAACCGACGGAAAAAACTGATTGTTTAAACTAATGCGAGAAAATTGTTGAGCAATTGTAACCTCTAAGCCCGGGATAAAGCTGGTCTGCTCAGTTGTTCCAATATCATTGTATATTACTCGAAAATTCCAATCACCCCGCCAATAATCATCAGGCCATTTAAATCTTCTTCCAATATTTATTGAACCACCGGTTTGCCTCATATCAAAATAGTAAGAATAGCGGGTGTCAAATAAATTAAATCCAAGTGTGGTTGGTTCATCGTTCAGCCAAGGTTCAGTAAATCCCAATGAAAATGTTTGATAACGGTTCAATTGTCCAACTTCCATACTTAAATTTAGGATTTGACCACCACCACCACGGATTGGTTCCAATATAGAAAAATTGTTAAATGATAAGCCAACTGATGCAGTCAGTCCATAACTTCCCGCAAACCCAATTGAAGCATTGAATGTATCAGTCGAGCGTTCTTCAACACTGTAAATAATATCCACACTTGTATTATCTATTTTTGATGGAGCAACATCGGGTTTTAATTTTTCAGGATTGAAGTAATTAAGAACGCCTAAGGCACGAATACTTCTTATCACAGCAGAGCGGTCAAAATAATCCCCTGGCATAGTGAAAAGCTCACGCCGTATTACTTTATCTTTAGTCTTTGAATTGCCAACTATTTCTACTTTGCCAATCTTATATCTTGCTCCTTCAAAAACAAATACTTTAACATCCACAGAATCGGGAGCAACGCGAGTTTCATTAGTAATCAACCGAGCTTGCAAATAGCCATTATCAAGATAAAGCGATGCTGCATCGGATTGATCTTCATTTCCTTCAAGATTCTTCTTAAATTTCTCTGCATTATAGACATCGCCAATTTCAAAATCAAGCCGTCTTTTCAATGCTTCATCAGAATAAACAATGTTACCATCAAAATCAATTTTCCGCAAATAATATTGATTGCCTTCTTTTATTTTAATAGCAATATCCACCCATCCTTCGTCTTGATTATAACTCACAGAATCGCCAAGCAGCTCGCCGTCAATATATCCATTCGTTTTTAGGAAATCAATGAGAAGATTCTTATCCTCCTGATATTTCTTGTCATCGAATTTCGCTGATCTCCAGAATTGCCACCACGACTTTGTCTTAGTATCTTTAAAAGCGCCTGCTAATTTACTATCTTTGAAATGTGTATTGCCATCAAAAGTTATTGAATGAACTTTAAATTTTGTGCCTTCATCTATGAATAAATATAAATCAACATAATTATTAATGTCTGTATTTCGTATTTCAGGGCTAATTTTGGCAAATGCAAGCCCTTCCTTGTTATAAGCCGCCTTGAGTCGGTTTTTAATTAGCGATGTATCATAATTAGTTAATATTTCTCCTTTGGCTTTTTGAACTTCTTTCATTAAGTCTTTGGTATTAATTTTATCATTATCCTTAATGATAATTTCATTTATACGGGGAAATTCTTCAACATCAATAACCAAAAAGACGCCCACATCTGTTATTTTATCAATTTTAATATCAATTTTATGGAATTGTCTTCTTTTCCAAATATTTAATGTGGCTTCCTGAATCTTTGTATCATAGGGTAGGTTTATTACATCTCCAACATGCAAATTAGATAAAGAAATAATTGTTTGTGCATCAACAAAATTATTTCCCTCAATGCTTAGCCCCAAGATTGTTACGGGATGAGAAGCATTCTCTGCAACTTGAGCAAAACAAATATTTGCAAAGCCAAAGAAAATAATCAAGATAGTAGCGGAGAAGGATTTATTCATTTATACTAATTATTTGTGCCATATTTTTGAAAAATCGAATTTATCATTTGTAATTTGCTTGGAAGTTTTTCCAAATCTTCGTTCCCTTTTAGAGTAATCTATTAATGCTTCGTATAAATCTTCCCTTCTGAAATCGGGCCAGAGCTTTTCAGTTATGAAAATTTCGCCATAAGCCATTTCCCAAAGTAAAAAATTACTAAGACGAAGTTCTCCCGATGTTCTTATCATCAAATCCACATCAGGCATATCTCTCGTTTGCAAATAAGAAGCAAAAAGTTCTTCGGTAATATCTTCGGGAGATAATTTTCCGCTACGCACATCCAAAGCAAGCACCTGCAATGCACGGACAATATCCCATCTCCCGCTATAGCTCAATGCAAGTGTGAGAGTTAGTCCTTTGTTCTTTCGCGTTAGTTCGATTGAATTATACAATAGCTGTTGTACACTTGGTGGTAGTGCACTGGTTTTGCCAATCGTCTTTATCCTTACTTTGTTCTCATTCAATTCATTGACTTCTTTGCGCAAATATAGTTCCAATAATTGCATAAGACCATTGACTTCATTTACGGGCCTATTCCAATTCTCAATTGAAAATGAATAAAGAGTTAAAAACTCAATTCCCAGCTGTGAGGATGCTTTCACAATATCGCGAACACTCTCAATGCCTTCCCTATGCCCTTCATACCTTGATAAACCTTGACGTTCTGCCCATCGTCCATTGCCATCCATTATAATTCCAATATGATGAGGTAATTTTCCCTTTTCTCGGATACCCAATTGCAAATCTTTATCATTCGCACTTAATTCGTTATGCCACATTTTTCCCTTTTACAATAATATCGAATAAAAAACTATGCTTGCCTCTCTTTTCTTTATTAAAAAATACTAAATTATGAAAAAAAGAAAAATTTTACATATATATTCGTTTAAAAACCGTATTTATTTTGAAATAAATCGGAAAATGTCCGAAAAAGCGTATTCTATCTGTAATTGCAATGGAAGATTAAGGAATTTTTGGCAATTGCAAGCATTATTTTGATCATTCGAATGGAGTGAAGCAATCATTTTATTTCTTGGAGATTGCTTCGTCATTTTGTTCCGCGTAATTAGTAACCCCATTTTCCCACCTTTATATTAATTTTTTTTGCATTTAACAAAATTTTTTCATTTTATTTCCAACTTGTTATTTATTTTTACATTAATTAAAATGACAAGTTTCAAAATTATCATATTTTTTCTACTTTTCTGCTCTTGCCTCCTCTATCCGTCATCGCAAACGGTATCAGAATCGGAGACAAATTTTTCGTATTTGAAATTGAATACTGATATACATTTTTTAAATGACAACTTTTTATACACTGACAGTCTCTCTCAAAGGAGATTGACATCATATAAAAATCTTAATTTCCCTGATATTAACTTTGAAGGCATTCCGCTTTATTCGAATTTTGATGGAAATTATAATTTGAATTTCTTTCATTCCAAATTTCTAAAATCAATATTTGAAAATCAGCATTCTAAATCGACAAATTTGAATAAAAATAATGAAATAAATGATACTATCAGCACTGTCTTGCAGCTTTTTTCAGGTAGTAAAAATGGCAAATTTGATATTAATCACATTGGAGCAAAAAATCATTTCTTCTGGGAGGTAAATCCTGTGTTTGAAAGTTCGAGCGGCTATTCTTTTTCAAATAAAAACACAAAAAATCCTTTTGACCTTATAAAATTGTATAATTCCGGTTATCAGAATATATCGATCTATACAAATACGGGATTTCGCAATGATCAAGCAAAAATATCTCTCGACGGATATTTTTCTAACGCAGACCTTTATGTTCCAAACCGAATAAATGAAAATCATATAACTTATCATTTCAATGATTATAATATGTTCTTTGGTAAATTTAATTTTTCTGATAAATTTTCTCAAAATTTAAGTATTTCAGGAAATGTTTTTTATAAATATGCTTATAAAAATGAATCCGCACAGTATGACTCGATGAATGTAAAAATTAAATCCACCTTTCTCGACTTATCGGAATATCTCTACGGGGCAAATTTCCTTGTTGAATTTCCCACATTTTTTGAGCAAAACACAGAATTTTCGATTTCTTATTCTCAAGGATTAGATATTAATTACGATTTGAAAAGCCAAGCGAATATGCGAATAGAAGATGAAAATTTGATTTTCACAATTTATCAAAATATTTATAAAAGTCCGAAATTCATCTCAAATATTGAATTCCAATATTTTCAGAAAAATATAAATCTTTCTGAATTGGGCGATATTCCCAATAATAAGAAAGGGTGGAATCTGAATTTCGATAATTCATATAAATTGTCTGATGATCGCTCGTTTTCGCTGCAAATTGATAAATTTAGCAATATTCCGTTCAATTCTCAATATTTCGATATTTATCCAAAGCAAATCGGAAATCCAAATTTGCAGCTTGAAAATAATTATTTGATTGAATTGTCATACAATCAAAAAATCACAAACAGCCTAATTGCCAATCTTGGAATGAATTATTCAAGAACTGATAATTTAATTTGCAATATCCCGCTCGCCCAAGATACTTTTCAATTTCAGAATTATTACTCAAAAGATAATTTTGCCCTAAAATTGCATTTAAATTATGCAAATAGGAATATATCGCTTGGCTCAGACATCGAATATGTTTATTCAAAATTCAGAAATGAAATCCAAAAGATTCAACCGAATATTATTTATCCGCCATTTAATTTTCAGTTTAATGGGCAGTATCAATTTGATTTTAGTCTGATAGTAAAGCTCAATTTTGTTTATTATGCGGGTGTTAATTCATATAATTCTGGGAATCAATCAATTCAAGCCGTATCAAACGTGTTTTTGACAAATATTTATTTTGAACAAGTATTTGATAAAGATAGAATTTATTTCATAATTAATAATTTGACAAATGAAATTTATTATAATTACTTTAATTTGCCAAATTCGGGAATTAATTTTTTAATGGGTGTATTATTAACTTTTTGAATTAAATTGGAAATACAACAAGAATACGAAACACAATTTATCAAGGGAGTTGGTCCTCAAAAATCAAAAATCCTTGCATCAGCAGGACTCAAAACCTATGAGGATTTAGTATATTATTTTCCCCGTTCATATTTGGATAGACATAGCGTCAAGAGAATTGGTGAGCTTTATCATACTTTATTTTCAGAAGAAACAAATGATAAATCGTCTTCAAGCACACTCAAACAAATCAAATTCCGTAAAGAATACACAGTTGTTGGGAAAATTGTCCAAAAGACAACCAGGTATTTATCCAGTAATCGGCAAATGCTCATCATTGAAATCACTGACGAAAGCAATGCCAGAGCTAACATTCTATTTTTCAATAGGATCGAATTATTCTCCAAAATTTACAATAGAGGCGACTATATAGCAGTTAGCGGATATCCCGACATTGCAAGACATAATGAGATTAACTTTGTTCATCCCGACATCGAAGTAATAGATAGCGAAGACGTGGAATACTATCGCCAAGGTGGAATACTTCCAAAATACACTTTGCCCGAATTATTCATTAAAGCAAAGATTTCTCAAAAATCATTAAGAAAAATAATATCGGGTGCTTTAGAAAAAGTTGATAATAAAATTGACGAAACCCTGCCTGAATATTTATTGCAGAAATATCATTTTCCCCCGAAGATTGCAGCAATTCACGATTTGCATTTTCCTGAAAATTTTGAGTCACTCGAATCCGCAAAAGAAAGGATTAAATTTGAAGAAATGTTGCTCTTTTTTATTGCAATATTTTCTTTGCGACAGGTGCAGATTAAATCCCAGAAAGGATTGATTATCCCAAGGAATAGCCCAAGTGTTAAGCGATTTTATAAGCAATTGCCTTTCAAATTGACAAATGATCAAATTCACACATTGCAAGATATATTCACTGATTTCAATTCGGGAATTCCAATGAATAGATTGCTGCAGGGCGATGTGGGATCGGGCAAGACGATTGTTGCACTGATTGCTATGCTTGCGGCGATTGATGCAGGTTATCAAGTTGTGCTGATGGCGCCAACTGAAATCCTTGCCCAGCAACACTATAACACGATAATGAATTATTTGAAAGATTATGACATTCAAATATCTCTTTTGCTTGGTGGTCTCAAAGTGTCGCAACGTAGGGAATTGCTTGCTCAAATCGCTGATGGTTCTTCCCAAATTATATGCGGGACGCATGCACTTTTCCAAAGCGATCTTGAGTTCAATAAACTTGGATTTATTGTTATTGATGAGCAGCACAGATTTGGCGTAACGCAAAAAGCAGAATTAATAGAACTCGCCAAGAGATCTCATATCGATTTGCAAATTTTTCCGCACGCTCTCTATATGTCGGCAACACCAATCCCACGCACGTTAAGTATGACATTATACGGCGATTTGGATGTGTCTGTGATTCGTGAAATGCCGAAAAATCGGAGACCAATCCAGACAAAAGTCGTATTTGATGAGAATCGCGATACTGTTTATGAATTTACACGAAATCAATTGAAAAAAGGTAGGCAAGCATATTTTGTTTATCCACTTGTTGAGAAATCCGAAAAATCGAATTATAAATCCGCTGTTGAGCATTATGAATATATCAAGAATATATTTCAGGAATTTCGCGTTGGGTTATTGCACGGGCAATTGCAACCAAGCGAAAAAGATGAAGTGATGGATAAATTTTTGAATCATGAATATGATATACTTGTGGCAACAACGGTAGTAGAAGTTGGAATAGATGTTCCAAATGCTACAATTATGCTTATAGAGGATGCTGATAAATTCGGATTATCGCAATTGCACCAGCTCCGCGGACGAGTTGGCAGAGGCGAGCATCAATCTTATTGTATGCTATTCACAAAGAGCAATTTTCAATATAAAATTAAATCAAGAAGAACCGACCCAAATGAGCGTATTGCTGCAATTAAGCGACTAAGGACAATGGAGGAAACTACCGATGGCTTTAAAATTGCTGAAGTCGATTGGGAAATCCGCGGACCCGGTGATATACTTCGAACGCGTCAATCAGGACTGCCTGAATTTAAATATATCAATTTAGTTGAGGATGTGGAAATAATATCAAAATCCCGCAATGCTGCGGAAGAAATCCTCCAAAATGACCCAAGATTAGCGAATTTTGAGAATTTACCTCTTTGGCAAAGCTTGAAAAAATATCTTGCTAATGATGTTGAATTCTATGGTATTGCATAGCTATTAATTAGTGGTGGGATGCATCTGTTGGGATTCATCCTCATTTTTAATCAAAGGGCAATCGCTGGATAACAGAGAATTTTGGATTATTTCATACATTCAAAATATATGAAATTAGATTTTTGAGACAACTCCCTATTTTGAATTTTGTTTCTTGAAATAAATTAGGGAGCTTTGATAAATGAAAAACCTTCCGAAAGTTTGGAACCTCCTGAAGGTTTGTTTTAACATTCATAACTTTTCGTATATCTCTATTCTTTATTTTCTTTTTCAGTTGCTTCTATATCTTGATTAGTTTCTATGGGTTTTGCTTTGGAGAAGGCTTCGGCAAAAGGTGGGATTTTATTATAGAATATCAGCAATAGAACAATCCCGACCGTTA
>DIEP01000088.1 GCA_002418685.1 Ignavibacteria bacterium UBA5771 | reverse complement strand
ACCACCAAATATAGCAAAAGGGCTAGACATACTTGTTTCATTGAAACCATTCAATTCTAATGTTAAGACTGTATTGGATTTCACTTCAACATTTGGAGTTCTCGTAAATTTCGATATTGAGCCTATTGTAGAAAAGAATATTATCATTGGAATGATAATGATAATTAATAATACTCCAATTATTATTGTAGGCAACACCCATCGTTTTTTTCTCCTCGCCATTGGAACGTAGCGTCGTTGCGAATATTTAGATTCATTTTCGTCCATATATCACCTCTATATTTTTGTTATTTTTTTCTAAGTTTTTTACAATTTTTATACATAATTATGTAATACGGATTCCATTTTATTTTGTTTCTAAAATGAAATATTATTTTTTTATCATTGTCCGATAAAAATTTAAAATATATTTAAGAATTTCATCAAGGCACTTATGATTATTTTTATTATTAATTTTGAAAATTAAGTGAATCCATAAATGAAATACTCAAAAATTTATATTTTTTTCTTATTTGCTTTGACTTTGCAAATCAACCATACTGAAGCCCAGACCTTTAGCTGTTTACATAATATTTCTATTACAATTATTCCTGATTCTTCATATCTTTCGGGCATAGATGAGATTACAATAAATAATTCAGCACCACAACTTGAATTTCGCATTCTACGAAGTATGACTATTTCTGAAATTTCAACTTCTGATTACAATTATAAAATTGACTCATTGGATAATTATTATAATAAAATAACTTTGTCTTCAAAAAAGCAAATTAAGAAAAATATTTCAAAAGCGATAATTCAGATAACTTATAAAGGTAAAATTTACAATTTACCTGATGAAATAAATTTGACACAACGTCATTCTAATTCTGCAGGAATTATCTCAGCCAAAAAAGACGAAGGAATCTATCTCCCATCAGGTTCATTTTATCCCGCATTAACTGATGAATTATCAAACTATAAAATCCAAGCAAAAATCCCAAGCGAATTCACCTTAATTACAAGTGGAGAAGCTAAAGTGATTGTAAATAATAATATAAAAGAGTACACTTTCCAAACGAAATTCCCAATGGACGAAATCACATTGGTTGGAGGTAGATACGTTGAAAAATCAAAAGTGTATGATGGAAAAACCTTTTCAATTTACACTTATGATTCGACTTCCCAAGCTGATACTTACCTCGACGCATCTATAAATTATTATAAATTATATTCTAATCTATTCGGAGAATATCCTTATCAAACATTTTCAATTGTTGATAATTTCTTTGCAACAGGTTTTGGAATGCCCGGTTATACGTTGCTTTCAGGAAAATTACTAAACATGCCTTGGGTGACACTTTCTCCGGGTTCCCTTGCTCATGAATTTGTTCATAATTGGTGGGGTAATAGTGTTTATACAGATAACGAAAAAGGAAATTGGTGCGAAGCTCTAACAACTTTTTCTGCTAATTATTATTATAATATATTGACAAATAATGAAAATGGAGCAATCGATTGGAGAAAGAAAGCGCTGCTTTCAATTAACGATTTGCCACAAGCAAAGAATTACCCCGTAATTAAATTCAAATATCAACGAGATATGTTCGATGCGGTAATTGGCTATGACAAAGGGAGCTTCATATTTTATGAAATCTATAAATTAATAGGAAAGGATAATTTCTTCAATGCTCTGAAAAGCTTCGCAACGGAATTCCGCGGAAAGCAAGCTTATTGGAAGGACTTAATTGACAAATTCTCAAAAACATATCCATTAGTTAATAATAAATTCGCTCTTAATAATATTATTAATCGATGGCTTAATTCTGACAGCATCCCTTCAATAAAACTTGTGAGTGCAAAAAAGGAAGGAAATAATGTCTCTATAAACATTCATAAAAGCAATGATTTTGTTCTTTCCCTGCCCATTCTTTACATCGGAGATAATAAATCAGAAAAATTATACTATGTAATTTCGGATGAGAATACAACAATTAATCAAAAGCTTGATTTTGATGTCAAAAAGATTGAATTGGACCCGAATTATGAAGTGCTTCGCCATCTTTATGCTTGGGAAAAGCCATATAATTTTAATAGGACATTAGCAGAAAAACCCGTAATCATTCTCCCCGATAAGAATTCAACTGATTATACCGTTGCCAGTCAACTTGTGCAAAATATGAAAGAAAGCGGATGGGATTTCCCTGTGAAATTTGCAAATGAAATTTCTGAAAATGAAATCAGGAATAATTCACTGATTATTTTGGGGAATGGTCGAAATAATGCAATTCTGAAAAATGCTTTAAAAAATCTACCGCGGACAATTGAAATAAATGAAGAAAATACTCGCTACAATGACAAAGAAATGCCAACAAAAGAAATTATAATGCTCAGCAATCAAGATCACCCAAGCAACTCTGATAAACTTTGCACAATTATTTATTTTGATGGTTTGAAGAATATTGAACCATTAAAAAGATTATTCCATTATCAAAGTTATTCGTTAGTAATATTAGGGATAAACAAGACGGGCAGACCTCTGTTCAATATGGAAATTTTTCCAATTGTTGCAAATAAAAATGAATTGCAAAGCGAATTTAAATAACAAATATATAATTAAATCATAAAAATTATCTATTTTTGTAAAGTCTTTAATAGTTAATTAATTATGGAAGCAATTCAATCGTTTTTTGCGAATCCTGACATTGCGTATTTGCTGTTAATTTTAGGATTTCTTGGAATATTATTTGAAGCAGCAACTCCTGGAGTAACTTTTCCAGGTGCAGTTGGAACGGTGTCTTTATTATTATCAATATATTCAATGAGTTTGCTGCCTGTGAATATTACAGGATTAGTTTTAATTACCATTGGATTTATATTGTTCATCCTTGAAGTTAAGGTCACAAGCTTCGGAATTCTAACATTCTTTGGATTGCTTTTCTATATTTTTGGTTCAATATATTTATTTGATAGTGGAGTTAATATGAATGTCTCTCCTGCATTAATAGTGGCGTCAAGCCTGATTCTTGCTGCATTTACAATATTCTTGCTTTATCTTGGGTTGAAAGCACAGCGAAATCGTAAGGCAAGCGGAACAAACGCATTGATAGGTCGTCAAGGAATTGCCTTGCAAGATATGTTCCCCAATACACCATGCGAGGTCAAAATTATGGGTGAGCATTGGCGAGCGATAAGCAATGAATTTATCAAAGAGGGAGAAACCGTAATTGTGAAAAATATTAAAGACCTAACAGTAATTGTTGAGAAAATCCATTGAAATAAATCGATTATTTGCTGTATTTTAGAATATGTTACAGATGTTGAAGCAATTCATTAATTGCCATTACTCTAATTATTTGCCTATAGACGGAATAAGAACACCCCTTTATCCCCTCTTCATAAGAGGGGGCAAGGGGGTGTTCTCTTGCTACTTCTCTCACTCTTTCATTAATTTCTCAACTACTTGCTTCCCCTCTTTGAAAAATCGGACTGTGTAAAATCCAGTGGGAAGGGATGCGACGTTAATATTCTCTGCATCAATCATTCCCGATTGCACGCAACTGCCAAGCAAATCATATATCTGATATTGCCAGCCAAGATATGCCGCAGTATTGATAAAATCGCGCGTTGGGTTGGGAAAAATTGAGATGGGTTGCCATTTTGGATCTTCCAAAACACTGGTTGTGTTATTTATTTTTGCAAAATAAATAACATATTTATTATCCATTGTGATAGATCGTCCTATTACAGTATATCCGTTTATTCCTTCTGATGTATTGTCCAATATAATATCAGATAAAATGTTTGTCGACGAAGTTCCTAATTGCCACGCTTTTTCATTTTTAATATTCAAGTTGTCATCGATTTCGGCTATATAGAAAAACAACCGAGTGAAATGATCACTTTCTTCGGTTCCCACAATTGCATAACTACCTGCGCTGCTTTCTATTATTGCCGAAATACTTAAATTTTCTTTCAGAGAATCTTTCATTAATTCTATATTTCCTTCCTCTGATAATTTACAAGCAAAAGATGTTAGATAAGGTTCTTTCTCGCTTTCTATAGAGGCAAAAAGTAATATAGAATTGTCAGAAGTATTTATTAACTTCATACCTAAAACAGACATATTAGTATCTAACGGTATTCTTACTCTATTAAATATATTATCATCGGAATCAATAAATAGTAGATATGGAATTTTATGATTACTTCCATCATACTTTATATTTTCATAACAAGCCACAAGATATTTATTATTCTCCAAATTTAATATTGCTTTAGCGGCGTAGCTCGTATCATTACCCGAGAGAATTGAATCTATAATTGATTTTGACTGATACACACCATTATGGTCATATTGCAATTTGTATAAAAAACTAGTGTCTTTCACTTTTAGGAATGAGAAACCAAACAAATTGGATTGCGGATCTTTGTTCAGAAAAATGCCAGATTTCAAGGTAGCATCTTGTTGTATATTGAAAACAGAATCTATAATAGTCCCATCGGAATTTAATAAATGCCTGCTGATGGAATTATTGTTATGAGTTAAGTCATCAACTATGGTTGAAAATATTTCATACGATTGATCGGTTACAAAAACTTTCTGAGCATCCATTGCATAACCCGGATGCCATAAGGAATCTTGCCAAATTATGTTGCCTTGTTTATCAACTTTTGATATGGACACTCTTTGTTTTGATTGTAAATTTCTATAATAGTCTGCTATAATAAGGTATCCCTCATTTGTGGAGTAGAAGCCTCTCGGAGTTAATGCAACTATATCTGCCCCCATTGATATTGTTTTTTCACTCACAATATCAAATCCATAGGCAAAAGTAATGTTAGCGATAAGAATAATAAGAATTGCAATTTTTTTCATAATAATCTCTTCTATTTTAAATTAATAAATATTTTTATTTTTCATTACGAAATCCTCCATTATGCCATCTC
>DIEP01000089.1:30005-40608 GCA_002418685.1 Ignavibacteria bacterium UBA5771 | reverse complement strand
AATGATTATAAAAAATGAAAAATTTCAAAATTGGGATGCTAAACTTTGAAAATAATATATATGGTGGTTTTATGGCAAAGGATTTTTTGGAGAATGGTTTTGATGATTCTCAAAAAGAACTTGAGATAACTGATTTCTGGTGATACTTTATGGCAAGACCTGTAAATAAGAGTAAAAAGCGTTGGACAAGTTCAAAGTATCACATCTGATATTTAGAACCAAGAAATGGTATTGCTCAAACTCGAATTTGTGGTAAAAGACAAACAACTCATTTAAAATGGGTTGAAAAAACAAAAAAGAAACAATTGCTATACTTGAGGAAAGAATTAAAAATTTTCTACATCCTGGACTTATCGAAAATATGCCTGCAACGCTTACTCCAAAACTTTGTTTGAGGCAATCAAAGAATTTAAAAATACTCGATTTAAAGATTATTCAATCAATGTCAAAATAGTGTATAGAAGAACTTTTAACTACTTTTTTCTTCTGATATGATTCTTGAGTATGAAAAGATATGGCAACATTTAGTTCAATAAAATACTCATACAAAATGGTGGTTTCAACGCTATTTTCCAATTATTAATCCAGAAGATAGAACAATCTTTTTCCCTGAAGTATTGAGTTTAATTCAAGAAATTAAGAAAATTGGGAACAAAAAGGTATTCAGATGGAATTCACCAGCTCAACCTCAGTTTCATCTTAATAAAGCAATGAAAATATTGAATATTCCAAAACATATAAATGGTGTATTTCGTTCAATACATACTTTTAGAGCTACTGCTCAATACTGGTGGGAAATTGAATTGATGTTACCCTTTGATTTAATATCCGATTTAGCAGGTCATTCTATGGCAATCAGAGAAGGTCATTATAGAAAAGAAAGATGTTAAAAGAATTAGCAAAAGTCATAAAGCATCATAATAAATTCTAAAAGAACAATTATTTAAAAACAAAAAGCCGATATTTTATATTGAAAATAGACTTTAAAACAATCTATAATCATAGTATATAAAGAAAAAAGCCAAGTGCAATGCTTGGCTTTTTGTGGGCCCGGAGGGACTTGAACCCCCGACCGACGGATTATGAGTCCGTTGCTCTAACCAACTGAGCTACAGGCCCCTTTGTTATCCTTCGATTTTTATCGAATAATAACAAAATGATAAAATTAAATAAAAGAAGAATTCAAAATTATGAAAAAAAATTATATTATAAAATCAAAAATATAAATCTCTTTTCCCATCCACAATTTCATCCAGATATTTAACCGTTGTTTTGCGTATATTATCTGATGGAATATCTTGCAATTCCTTCTGAATAATCGCTTCTCCCAACTGCTTGGTTTCTTCATCAGCATAATCTACTAAATACTCTTTCAGTGTAGTTAAAGCATTTGGCAAACAAAAGAGCTTGATTAGCCCTGGCTTTGCAAGATCCATAAAATCCTGTCCAATGCGTCCCAAACGATAGCATGCTGTGCAAAATGATGGGATATATCCTTGCTTAATCACGCTTTGAATAATTTCGCCTGAACTGCGGCAGTCATTCAAATTGAATTGTGCTTCGTCAGTTTTATCAATAAAGGCTTGTTTATATCCACCGGGAGAAGTCTTTGATCCTGCTGATATTTGGGAAATCCCCATATCAAAAAGTTGGGTTCGCAATTCTGCTGATTCTCTTGTGGAAAGAATCATCCCCGTATAAGGCACTGCCATTCTTAAAATAGCAACAAGTTTTTTGAAATTCTCATCGCTAACTTCATTGGGAATTTGCATTGATGCGGGAGCACCACTTGCAGGGCGTATTCTGGGAATAGAAATCGTGTGTGGTCCGAATCCAAATTCTTTTTCAAGATGCTTTGAATGAGTTATCAACGATAGCACTTCAAAGCGATAATCGGTCAATCCAAATAATGCTCCAATTCCAACATCATGCATACCATTTGCTAATGCTCTGTCCATTGTATAGAGTCGCCATTTGTAATTCGCCTTTCTGCCCGATGGATGCATAATTTTATAAGTTTCCGGATGGTAAGTTTCTTGGAAAAGAGTATAAGTACCGATTTTAATGTCTTTTAGAACGTTAAATTCTTCTTCAGATAAAGATTGGATTTCCACATTAATTCTACGGATTTGGCTACCTTTTGAGTCTTTCACAGAATAAGCTGATTCAATTGCTTGGTAAAAATAATCTAAGCTGGATTTTTGATGGTCCTCGCCCATCAGCATAAGAATTCGTTTATGTCCTTGCTCCAAAATTGCAAGCACTTCATCTTTGACTTCATCAATAGATAAAACTGTCCTTTCCATCTCTTTATTTCCAATACGAAATCCACAGTAAAGACAATTATTCGCGCAATAATTTGCTACATAAAGTGGTGCAAAAAGCACAAGCCTTTTACCATAAATTTCATCTTTAATCTTATGGGCAGTCGAATAGAGTTTTTCAAGATTGTCAGTATCAGAAATATTCAAAAGTGTTGCAACATCTTCCAAGTCCAATCCTTTGAGTTCCATCGCCTTTGCAAGAATGTCGTCGACTTCCTTTGCGCTGGGTTTTGGATTACGTTCTATTAATAATTGAATTGCATTTTCATCAATAAAAGTTTTTTCAGGAATTGCTACAGGTTTCATTTTAAATAATAATAAACAATTCAAATAAAGACGAAGCAAATGCGAAAATACAATAATATTGCCATTGAGAAAATTGAATCCGTGTTGTCTCAAAAGCAAAGAAATCATTATTTCCAAGAAAATATTAAGATAAATAGAAGAATATTATTGCGAGTAAGTATTCTTGCAGGCAATCTCATTGTTTAATGAGACTGCTCAGGGTATAAACCTGGCAATAGCACAGAAAATTTATTGAAATTTATCATCTCAATTTATTAAAAACAAAATAATATAAAGATAATTTTGTCTATTAATTAATGTTTGATAATTATAGTAATAGAAAAGAAAACGACGACGATAATGATTATGATTGGGAAATCGTCTATACTACTAATCGGGAAATTGATGCAGAAATGTATAAAGCGAATCTCGAAGGAGCGGGCATTCCTGTGAATATTCTTTCGCAGGTGGATACCACAAGAATGTTCACAATAGGCAATCTCGCAGTGGTGAAGATTTATGTCCCAATACAATTTTTCAATAGCGCAAAGGAAATTATTGATGCAATCAACTCAGAATCAGACAATATTCAATAAATTATTTAATTTTCGCAATCATAATAACTCAGAAGCGACTTCTGAAACGCTTATCTCTCCTGAAGTAAGTGAAGATTTCAAGCGAATTCAAGTGGTCATCGAGAAAGATGTAAAACCCTATATAAAATCTCACGGTGGTAAAATTACATTATTGAAGGTTGAAGATAATCGCATTCATATTCATCTTGACGGTGCTTGCAAAAATTGCCCCGCAATTCAATTAACGATGAAAGGATTTGTTGAACGTCTTCTGAAAGATAAATTTCCTGAGATAAAAGAAGTAATTTTGGAAAAAATAAAATAGTATGTTTGTCGAAACACTTGCAAAAGTCGATTATTCGCTTCGCCCAATTACTACTCTTTTGCCCGCTCCATTAATTATCAGGACTTATTCATTTGGGAGACGCTGGTTTTTGAATAGATTATTCAATTCCCCTCCAAAAGAAAAAATTCTGATACCTGATAAATATTCAAGGAAAATACTTGGTCTGGAATTTCAATCTCCAATTTTCAATGCCGCGGGAATATTTAAGGAAGGTTTTGGGTATGAGCTTGCTTGGCGTGAAGGTGCAGGAGCTTTTTTAATGGGCACAATCACTCCATCGTTTCGTCAAGGCAATCGCAAGGATGGGTATTATCTGCCATTTATTCCGCTACCAAAGAGCGGGTCAGCAATAAATTGGCTTGGATTACCAAATGCGGGTTTTGAGGAAATTGCAAAAAGAGTGCAAAATATCGAGAAGCATTCGGGATGTCCAATTGGTGTTAGCATTGCAGCCGATCCCACAGCTCAAGGTTTGGACTCACTTAATGGTGTTTTGAACGGACTTGAGATATTCAGCAATTCTCAAGCTGATTTTATTGAATTGAACGAGAGCTGCCCTAATGTGCCTCACGAGCATTCCGACTATCACGGCTCATCCATTGATAGCAAATTAGTCGAGCGATTAGAATGGATTAGCAATAATTTTTTGCAAAAAAGAAAGAGACATTTCCCTGTTATTGTCAAGTTTTCGTTGGATACTAAACCCGAACAGATTGAAGAATTGCTTCGACTTCTTATAGATTTAGGTTTTGACGGGGTTAATTTTGGGAATACTTCTACTGATTATGAATATTATTCTCAATATCTCACAAACCATGAAAAGCAAAATTTCAATTATTTTACACAGAAATTTGGTGGTGGATTAAGTGGTGAAATATTGAAAGCAAAATCTCTCGAATTATGCAAAATAGCACAGCAATTGCTTGCAAAAATTCAACCTCATAATGAATTTGTCATTATACGAACAGGTGGAATATCAAGTGCAGATGATTTGCAAGCATCTTCGGATAATTTGATAATGCTAAATCAATGGTTCTCGGGGTATTTTGAAAATTTTGCAAAAAATGGGCATCAACTTTATTCCAAGATCCTTTCCTAATCACCTAATCTCAATAAAAAATTATTTCAGCAAATCAAGAAGAGAAATCATCTCCATAGCTGACATTGCTGCTTCGAAACCTTTATTGCCCTGTTTTGCACCTGCTCTATCAATTGCCTGCTCAAGATTATCAGTAGTTTGCACGCCAAAAATCACAGGGATACCTGTTTGGAGATTGATTTGCGCAATACCTTTTGAAACTTCATTGGCAATATAGTCATAATGTGGAGTTTCTCCACGAATTATAACGCCAAGAGCAAGAACGGCATCGAATTTTTTGCTTTGAGCAAATTTTTGGGCAATCAATGGAATTTCAAACGCACCTGGCGTATATGCTATTGTGATATTATTATCATCCACATTATGCCGATGCAAAGCGTCAAGCGCTCCTTCAAGCAATTTCGTTGTAATAAAGTGATTGAAACGCGAAACAACAATTGCGAACCGCTTATTTTCTGCTGAAAACTGTCCTTCAAGAATTTTTGCCATTATTCAATAATTATTTTTATAAATCTTTATATTTCAAAATTAACAAAATTAAAATAATAAATTTTCCAACAGTTGAATAAAATCAGATTAAAATTGAACTCAGCATCNNATAAGTAACTAAATCTCCAAATAATGGTGTAGTTATTAAAAACAATACTATTAATAAGTTAATATTTCTTCATACATTAAAAAACATGTGACTGAATTGCAAATCATAAATTAAACAATACTTTAAATAGCAATAACAATACTTTAAATAACAATAATTGTTTTTTATTATTAAAAATATTATTAAAAATTGTTTGAAAAAAAACTTTTTCACAAATTGTGTATTGTATATTAATTATTTTTCTTAATTTTGTAAACTCTATTGAAAGCAATGTGTAAATTTATCTAATTAAAGGAGTATGAGTGCCAACAATTAGTCAATTAGTAAGAAAAGGCAGGAAAAAGGTTGCGTATAAGAGCAAATCTCCTGCACTAAAGGGTTCGCCAATAAGGCGCGGAGTTTGCACACGTGTTTACACAACAACACCCAAGAAGCCAAATTCTGCACTTAGGAAAGTAGCGCGTGTCCGTTTATCTTCGCAAATTGAAGTAACAGCATATATCCCAGGCGAAGGTCATAATTTGCAAGAGCATTCTATTGTCTTTGTGCGAGGTGGGAGAGTGAAGGATTTGCCAGGCGTTCGTTACCATATTATTCGTGGTACAGCAGATACGCAAGGTGTCGATGGTAGGAAACAAGGTCGTTCAAAATATGGTTCAAAACGTAAGAAAGCCGGCGCTCCTGCAAAAGGATCCGGTAAAAAATAAACAATATTATTGATAGGTTAATAATGAGAAAGAAAAAAGCTGAAATAAGAAGGATAATGCCTGATACAAGATACAACGATATGCTCGTTGCAAAATTAATTAATTATCTGATGTGGGATGGTGAGAAAGCCGTCTCAACTAATATTGTCTACGATTCCTTTGATATTATAAAAGATCGACTTAAAGAAGAACCTCTTGAGGTTTTTAAACGTGCAATTTCTAATATATCGCCAATAATCGAGGTTCGATCCCGTAGAGTCGGTGGCGCAACATACCAGGTGCCTGTCGAAGTCAAGGAAAATCGCAGAATTGCTCTTTCTCTTCGGTGGTTGAAAACTGCTGCAAGAGCAAGAAAAGATAAAAGTATGTCGCAGAAATTGGCGAACGAAATTATTGCTGCATCCAAAGGCGAAGGTTCAGCATACAAGAAAAAAGAAGATGTTCATAGAATGGCTGAAGCAAACAAAGCTTTTGCACATTTTAGATGGTAATAAATTTACGTTCTTTGATAATTAGTGGTTAATACTTAAATCCTATGGCAAGGACAATTCCTATAGAGAAAATCCGGAATATTGGTATTATAGCTCATATAGATGCAGGCAAAACTACAACTACTGAGCGAATGCTCTTCTATTCGGGATATTTACATAAAATCGGTGAAGTCGATGAAGGCACCGCGTTTATGGATTATATGGAGCAGGAAAGGGAGCGAGGGATTACGATAATGTCAGCAGCCGTCACCACATTTTGGCAAAATTATCAAGTCAATATTATTGATACTCCAGGACATGTTGATTTTACTTCAGAAGTGCAACGGTCTCTGCGAGTGCTTGATGGAGCTATTGCTGTGCTGTGTGCTGTTGATGGAGTGGAACCTCAAACCGAGCGAGTATGGCACCAAGCCGATGAATTCAATGTGCCCCGAATTGCCTATATTAACAAAATGGACAGAATGGGTGCTGATTTCGATCGCGTTCTCCAAATGATGATTGATAAGCTTGCTGCAAATCCAATTGCCGTCCAAATTCCTATAGGTGCAGAAGAAAATTTCGAGGGAATTATTGATTTAATTAAAATGAAAGCATATTATTTCGATGTCCAAAAGATGGGCGCCGAATATGAAATTTCTGATATTCCCGAGAATATGCTTGAGATCGCTCAAAAATACCATGCTCAAATGATTGAAAAGATTACCGAATTTGATGATAGTATTTTGGAGAAATATCTCTCTTCTGAAGAAATTTATGAAGATGAAATTAAAAGCTCGCTGAGAAAAGGAACGATTTCACTTAATTGTGTGCCTGTTTTTTGCGGTTCATCTCTGAAAAATGTGGGCGTGCAAACACTTCTCGATGGAGTGATTGATTACCTTCCTTCACCAAGCGATATTGGATTTGTGGAAGGAGCGGATGCTAATGCTTTAGATAAAATTATTAAAGTGCGATTGACTGATGAAGAGCCATTTTCTGCACTTTCTTTTAAAGTCTTGAGCGATTCATTTGTTGGTAGATTGAATTTTGTGAGAATATATTCAGGGGTTCTTAAAGTTGGGCAAATGGTGGAAAACTCAACGATAAATAAGAAAGAAAGAGTAAATAAAATTTTCCGAATATATTCAAATAAACGTGAGGAAATTCAGGAAGTTTATTCAGGCGAAATTGTTGCCATTCCTTCGTTAAAATTTACAAGCACGGGCGATACACTCTGCAATGGTAGAATGGTGATATATGATAAAATTCGCTTTCTTGACCCTGTAATTGATATGTCTCTTGAAGCAAAAACCCAAGCCGAACAAGAAAAGATGCTTCAAGCACTTTCAAAATTATCAGATGAAGACCCCACGTTTAGATTCAAATTTGATGATGAAAATGGTCAAATAATAATTAGTGGAGTAGGCGAATTGCAATTGGAAATTGCAGTTGATAGATTGAAAACTGAATTTAATTTGGCAGCTCGATCGGGAAAACCTCAGGTTTCCTATAAAGAAACGATAAATCAATCTGTTTCTAGCGATTATCATTTTGAGAGAATTATAGCGGGCAAAAACCAAATTGGAGATGTGTCAGTTGAAATATCTCCAAATGAACGAGGAAAAGGATTAGTTGTTGAAAATACAATTGATAATAAAGCTATACCAAAATTTTTAATAGATGCTGCGATGAATGGTATCAGCGAAGCTATCCAAATGGGATTGCACGGCTATCCACTGCTTGATGTTGTTGTAAAATTGATAAAAATCGAATATATAGAAGGTTCGACAACTGAAACGGGAATAAAAATTGCAGGCTCGATAGCAGTAAAAAATGCGTTGAATAAAATTGGCACAGTTCTTTTGGAACCAATTTTCAAAGTTGAAATTGTTTCTCCCGAACAATACGTTGGAGATATAATTTCAGATTTGAATGCAAGAAAAGGAAGAATTGAAGGAATCGATTCAAAAGGGAATTTACAGATAGTGATTGGGTATGCACCACTTTCTAATTTATTTGGCTATGTGACAGATCTGCGTTCATTATCACAAGGCAGAGCAAGTTTCACAATGGTATTTTCACATTATAATACAATAAATAATATGAATTTCGTCTAACAAACTCTTTTAAGACGAAAATCATTGAAAAATTATTAAAATCTTTTTTATCAGGAAATAATGATAAAGGAGTAAATGATTAGAATAGAAATGGATATAAAATTTAATTTAAAATAAAGAAATAAATAATTAAAATCGCTAAAAAGAAGGAAATAAAAAAAATATTGGAGTAAATTATGGCAAAGGAACAATTTTTGCGGAACAAGCCGCATGTAAATATTGGTACCATCGGTCATGTCGATCATGGTAAGACTACTTTAACTGCCGCTATAACAATGGCATTGCAAAAGAAATTCGGACACGGAGAAATTCGAACATTCGATTCAATCGATAATGCACCCGAAGAAAAAGCACGCGGCATAACGATTGCAACAGCACATGTGGAATATGAAACAGAAGCAAGACATTATGCGCATGTCGATTGCCCTGGACACGCAGATTATATTAAGAATATGATTACAGGCGCAGCACAGATGGATGGCGCAATTTTAGTGGTAGCTGCAACAGATGGTCCAATGCCACAAACACGCGAGCATATCTTGCTTGCATATCAAGTGGGTGTTCCACGAATAATTGTATTCTTAAATAAAGTGGATGCAGCAGATCCTGAATTGTTGGATTTGGTTGAAATGGAAATTCGCGAGTTGCTGACTTCTTATAATTACCCAGGTGATGAAATTCCAATCATCCGTGGTTCTGCACTTCATGCACTCGAGGCAGGTTCTGATCCAAGTGCGAAGCCTGATGATCCACGATTATCATGCGTTTATGAATTAATGGATGCAGTTGACACTTATTTACCAACACCCGTTCGCGATGTTGATAAACCATTTTTAATGCCTGTTGAAGACGTATTTTCAATTACAGGACGTGGAACAGTAGGAACAGGTCGTGTGGAACGTGGCAAAATTCATGTTAATGAAGAAGTGGAAATCGTTGGATTTGGAATGCACAAAAAGACAATCTGCACAGGAATAGAAATGTTCCGAAAAATACTTGACGAAGGTCAAGCAGGTGATAATGTTGGTCTTTTATTGCGTGGAGTTGAAAAGAAAGATCTTGAACGCGGTATGGTTATTTCGAAACCGGGTTCAATTACACCACATCATCATTTCCATGCACAGATTTATGTTCTTAAAAAAGAAGAAGGTGGACGCCATACCCCATTTTATAATGGATATCGCCCCCAGTTTTATTTCAGAACGACTGATGTCACAGGATCATTGCAATTACCAGAAGGAATAGAAATGGTTATTCCTGGTGATAACTTGAATGATATTGAAATTGAGTTGATTGCTCCAATTGCTATGGAAGAAGGATTGCGCTTTGCAGTGCGTGAAGGTGGAAAGACTGTTGGTGCAGGTGTTGTCACAAAAATCATTGAATAATATTTGAATTTGATAGATAAATAATGCAAAAAATAAGAATAAAATTAAAATCATTTGATCATAATCTGATTGATCAGTCAGCAGGGAGGATTGTTCAAACATTGAAGCAGACAGGAGCTTTGGTAGTTGGACCAGTTCCATTACCAACTCGAAAGTCCGTTTATACAGTAAATAGGTCTCCTCACGTTGATAAAAAATCAAGAGAACAATTTGAGCTGAAAACTCATAAAAGATTAATTGATATATTTAATTCATCTCAAAAAACTATCGATGCACTGATGAGGCTGGAATTGCCGGCAGGTGTAGATGTTGAAGTCAAAGTATAAGGACTGAATATGAAAACAGCAATTCTTGGACGTAAGATTGGTATGACTACTATTTATACCGACGAAGGAAGGCAAATACCCGTAACGCTTGTTCAAGCTGGACCTTGCCCTGTTGTGAGACTTAGAACTAATGAAAAGGATGGATATAGTGCTGTTCTGCTCGGGTTCGAAGAAATTGAAGAAAAGAAATTATCAAAACCAATACTTGGCCAATTTAAGAAAATCAATCTTCCTCCAGTAAGATTTCTAAAAGAGTTTCGCGGACTACAAGGCGAATATACAATAGGCGATAAGATAACAGTAGAAAATTTTGCCGTAGGAAATAAAGTCAAAATATCCGGAATTTCCAAAGGTAAAGGGTTCCAGGG
>DIEP01000089.1:22161-29922 GCA_002418685.1 Ignavibacteria bacterium UBA5771 | reverse complement strand
ATGGCAGGACAAATGGGCAATAAGCAAATAAGCATAAAAAATCTTGAAGTAGTTGGAATTTATCCTGACGAAAATATACTAGCGGTTAAAGGCGGAGTACCCGGTCCAAAAAACGGTTTATTAGAAATAGTGGAGAATTGAAATAATGCAAGTAGATTTATATAATCCCTCAGGCGATATTATTGGAAAAGTTGATCTGAATGATGAAGTGTTTGGAATAGAACCAAATGAATATGCTCTTCATCAGACAGTTATAGCATACTTGGCGCACCAAAGGCAAGGAACTCATAAAACTAAAGATCGCTCAGAAGTGTCGGGTGGAGGTAAAAAACCATGGCGGCAAAAAGGTAGAGGCACAGCACGCGCGGGTTCTAGCCGTTCTCCTCTATGGTCAGGTGGTGGAAAAGTCCACGGACCGACACCTCATAGTTATAATGTGAAAATTCCTGTGAAAGTTAAAAGATTGGCAAAGAAATCAGCACTTTCAATACGTGTTTCTGAAAATAATCTGAAAGTTCTCAGCGAATTCAATATCAATGAATATAAAACAAAAAGAGTGGTTGAATTACTTTCTAAGTTGGAATTATCAGGTCAATCTACCTTGATACTTACAAATAATGTCGATAATTATTTTTATCGTTCAGCTTTAAATATACCAAAATTAGAAATACAACCAGCGGACAAAGTTTCAGGTTACGATATTATAAAATATAAAAATATCATTTTGTTGCAAGACGCAATAAAAGGTATTGAAGAGATACTATTATAGGTCCAATTATGAATTATGATATAATTAAAAGGCCACTGATAACAGAAAAGGCAATGCAAATGGTAGATTCGAGGCAGTATGCTTTCGAAGTCAATCCAAATTCAAATAAAATTGAAATAAAGAAAGCAATTGAAGAACTTTACGAAGTTAAAATTGCAAGTATCCGAACATTAAGGGAAAAAGGTAAAGTTAAATCTCGTTTTACGAAACGAGGGAACATTACAGGCAAAACTGCTATGCGAAAAAAAGTTTATATTACCCTTAAAGAAGGTTATTCAATAGAGATAGTCTCAGGGGCTGAAGAGCAATAATTAAAAAATTAAAGAAAGAAAATGGCAACTAGAACATTAAAACCAATAACACCGGGAACAAGATTTTATTCAGTAAGTGATTTTGCAGACATCACAACTGATAAACCGTATAAAAAATTACTTGTTCCATTAAAACAATCCGGTGGGCGTAATAATACAGGGCGTATAACTTCTCGACATCGAGGTGGTAGGCATAAAAGAATGTATAGAATTATCGATTTCAAAAGAGAAAAAATTGGAATGCCTGCAATTATTCAAACTATTGAATATGATCCTAACCGGACAGCACGTATAGCACTTGTAAAATATCAGGATGGTGAATTTAGATATATACTTGCACCCGATAAAATGAAAGTTGGCAATGAAATTATGACTTCACCAACGGCAGAATATAAAGATGGGAATGCACTACCCTTAAAGAATATACCATTAGGATTATTTGTTCATAATGTAGAATTGAAACCTGGGAAAGGTGGACAATTAGCAAGAAGCGCTGGAGCAAGTTGCCAATTAGTTGGTATAGACGGAAAATATGCACAATTGAAGATGCCATCCAGCGAAATTAGAATGGTAAATGCAAATTGTTATGCGACGATAGGCAAAGTGAGCAATTCTGACCATTTTAATATTTTATGGGGCAAAGCAGGAAGATTACGTTGGAAAGGTATCCGACCACAAACACGAGGTATGGCAATGAATCCTGTCGATCACCCAATGGGTGGTGGAGAGGGAGCGTCAAAATCTGGAGGTGGACGCCAGCACCCTGAATCGCCTTGGGGTAAATACGCGAAAGGATTGATAACAAGAAAAAGAAAGAAATTAAGCAATAAATATATTATCCGTAAAAGGACTAAATAGGAGTTTAGTATGTCGAGGTCACTCAAAAAAGGTGTATTTATTAGTTATAAACTTATGAAAAAGGTCGAAGATCTGAACGAGAGCAAGAAAAAGCAAGTTATTAAGACATGGTCAAGAGCATCAACGATTGTACCCGAATTTGTCGGGCATACAATAGCAGTGCATAATGGGAAGAATTTCATTCCTGTCTATATAACTGAAAATCTTGTGGGACATAAGCTTGGAGAATTTGCACCTACCCGAATATTTCGTGGTCATTCAGGTAATCGAAAAGATATAAAGAAATAGGAGAAATATGGAAGCTCGTTGTGTAAAGAAATATATACGTTCCTCCCCGGTCAAAATGAGATTGGTAATTGACCAAATCAGAGGAAAAAATGCAAATGAAGCTGTGGGAATTCTGCATTTCCAACCGAAACAAGCGGCAAGAGTAGCAGAGCAGACTTTGCGTTCTGCTATCGCAAATTTGAATAATAAATTGCAAAATGCTGGTGAAACACGGAATGAAGATGAATATATCGTTTCTCAAGTGTTTGTGAATGTGGGACCAACAATTAAAAGAATTCAAGCAGCACCAATGGGAAGAGCATATAGAATCAAGAAACGCTCTAATCATTTGACAATCATTGTTTCTAATAATAAAGAAAATAAAATAAATGACGATGTCGAAGTTAATAATAATAAAGAGGAGTAATCTTTGGGACAGAAAACTAATCCAATAGGTTTGCGTCTGGGTATTACTCGAGGTTGGGATGCAAATTGGTATGATAACCTGAATTATGCCGAAAAAATAGATGAAGATATAAAAGTCAGGAACTATTTACGTAGCCGTAAGAAAAATGCAGGAATATCAAGAATTGTAATTGATAGGACCTCAAAGCAAATAAGAATCACAATTCATACTTCAAGACCTGGCGTAATTATCGGTAAATCGGGTAAAGACATTACCCAACTTGAGTATGAACTTAAAATGATTACAAACAAAGAAGTAAAAATTCTTATTGACGAGATTAAAAGACCAGAAATCGATGCTTATCTGGTTGCTGAAAATGTGGCTCAACAAATTGAAAAGAGAGTCGGATTCCGCCGAGCAATGAAGCAGGCAGTATCTTCAGCAATGAGAATGGGAGCAGGCGGGATTAAAATTATCTGTTCTGGCAGATTGGGTGGTGCTGAGATGGCGCGCACCGAACATTATAAAGAAGGTAGAACCCCACTTCATACATTAAGAGCAGATATTGACTATACTGTTTATACAGCACAGACAATCTATGGCTCGATTGGAGTGAAAGTGTGGATATTTAAAGGCGAAGTTTATTAAGAGAAACGAGGTAAGAGATGTTAGCACCAAAAAGAGTAAAATACAGAAAACCGCATCGCGGTAGAAGGCAAGGCAAAGATTTCCGAGGCTCGACTATATCGTTCGGAGCATACGGATTGAAAGCCCTCGAAGCAGCTTGGATTACAAATAGGCAAATTGAATCAGCACGTATTGCTATCAACCGTTATTTGAAACGTGAAGGCAAGATGTGGATAAGAATATTTCCCGATAAAGCTGTGACAAAAAAACCGGCGGAAACTCGTATGGGTAGTGGAAAGGGAAGTCCCGAAGGTTGGGTTGCTGTTGTAAGACCAGGCAGAATTATGTTCGAAGTTGATGGCGTTAGCAAAGAATTAGCAGTGGAAGCTATGAGACTCGCATCGCATAAATTGCCAATAAAAACAAAATTTGTTCAACGTTATGATTTGGTGGAAAAATGAAACCACATAGTGCAAAAGATTTAAGAGAATTGAGTGATAAAGAAATTGAGAACTTGTATGATGAAAGCAAGGAGAGCTTGATGCGTTTGCGAATACAAAGTTCATTAAAACAATTGAATGATACTGCTTCACTCAAAGTAACAAAAAAAGATATCGCAAGAATATTAACTATTATAACTGAAAGAAACTTAGCAAAATAAATGGAAGATACTATTTTAAATAATAACGAAAGCACCTCTTCAACTGCAAATAAATCTCACAAGAGGATTTTGCAAGGTGTAGTTGTATCAGATAAACCTGATAAAACTATTGTTGTAAAAGTAGAGAGACAAGTAGCTCATCCTCTATATAGGAAATACTATAAACGCAGTAACAAATTCATGGCTAACGATGAGAATAACGAAGCACATGAAGGTGATAAAGTTCGAATTCAAGAAAGCAGACCTTTAAGTGCTCGTAAGAGATGGACACTGCTTGAAATTGTTGAACGTGCTAAATAATATAAAGGTGGAATAATGATTCAAGAAGAAACAAACTTAACAGTGGCGGATAATTCGGGTGCAAAAAAAATACGATGTATCCGCGTCTTAGGTGGTCATGAGAAACGCTACGCTTCATTAGGCGATTTGATTGTAGTCACGGTTAAATCAGCAATTCCAAATGCACAAGTCAAGAAAGGGAAAGTGTATACCGCAGTAGTAGTTCGTACCGCAAAAGAAGTCCGACGTAAAGACGGAACTTTTATTCGCTTCGATGATAATGCGGCTGTGCTGCTCAATGAAAAGGGTGAACCGAGAGGTACTCGTATTTTTGGACCTGTTGCCCGTGAATTAAGAGATAAAAACTTTATGAGAATTGTTTCACTTGCTCCTGAAGTTTTATAAAATTGAGGAAGATATGAAATTAAAAATTAAAAAGAACGATACAGTCGTTGTGATTGCAGGAAATGATAAAGGTAAAACGGGTCGAGTACTTGAAGTTATTCCCGATAAAATGAGAATACTCGTTGAAGGAATTAACATAAGAGTGAAGGCAACCCGTCCAAATCCAAATAACCAACAAGGTGGGTTGGTTCATAAAGAAATGCCCGTTCATTATTCAAATGTCATGCTTATGGATGCCGATAAAAATCCATCAAGAGTCGGAATAAGATTATCTAATAAGCTTGATTCGAAGGGTAAAGCAATCAAGGTGCGCTATACAAAATCAAACGATAAGGAAATTTAAGGGAGAATATTATGGCAAAAGCACAAGGACAACAAACTGGAAAGCAAGGAGCGAGAAAAATTGAATTTGTCTTCGATGGCAAACGGCTTGAAAATTTGAAGAAAAGTGAAATTCCGCAACCAAGATTACGGAATTTTTATAAAGAGCATGTTATTGAAGCTTTGATTAAAAAATTCAATTATAAAAATGTGATGCAAGTCCCAAAACTCGAGAAGATAACAATCAATATTGGCGTTGGTGATGCAGTATCAGACCCTAAATTGCTTCAAAGTGCAATTAATGAATTAGAGTTAATAACAGGTCAAAGGCCAGTAGTAACAAAAGCGAAAACTTCTATATCGAACTTTAAGTTGAGAAAAGATATGCCCATAGGATGTATGGTTACATTACGTTCTGCGATAATGTATGAATTTTTGGATAGATTTATTAATATTGCATCGCCAAGAATTCGAGATTTTAGAGGTTTATCTGATAAGAGCTTTGATGGTCGGGGAAATTACTCTGTTGGTATTAAAGAGCAAATTATATTTCCCGAAATTGATGTGGATAAAGTTGCTCGAATTAATGGAATGGATATTAATTTTGTTACAACTGCCAAAACAGACGAAGAAGCATTCGCACTACTAAGTGAATTTGGTTTTCCATTTAAAAAGAAAGATTAAGGAATAAAATGTCAAAATTAAGTGTAATAAAACGCAACGAAAAGCGAAAAAGATTAGTTGAAAAATATGCAGCTAAGCGAGAGACTTTGAAAGCACAGGGCGATTGGGAAGGTCTGCAGAAGTTGCCAAGAAATTCATCTTCAACACGTGTAAGATTGCGTTGCTCAATAACAGGGCGCGGAAGAGGCGTCTATCGTAAATTCGGATTATGTAGAAATCAATTACGTCAACTTGCATTGGAAGGAAAACTTCCAGGCGTTCGTAAAGCGAGTTGGTAAGGAGAAGATAAATATGCCAGTATCAGATCAAATAGGGGATTTCATCACACGCATTAGAAATGGTGGCAGTGCAGGCCATAATACAGTGGTAGCCCCAAAATCAAATTTAAAAATCAATATCGCTAATATTCTAAAAGACCAAGGCTATATTGAAGATTACGAAGTGATCGAAGAAGGGGTGCAAGGAAAAATACAAGTGAAACTCCGCTATTATAATAAAGTTCATGTTATCCACGAAATAAAGCGAGCAAGTAAACCTGGCAGGCGAGTATATGTTCCTGCTGACAAGTTGCCACGTATCAAAAATGGTTTAGGAATTGCAATTATATCTACTTCAAAAGGTATTTTGAGCGATAAACAGGCAAAAGCTTTCAATGTGGGTGGCGAAATTATTTGCACAGTTTGGTAATCAATTAAGGAGAAGGAAAAGTGTCACGAATAGGAAAAATGCCAATACAAATCCCCGATAAAGTCGAGGTTAATTGTGTTGGAAAAAATATAAAAGCAAAAGGTCCCCTCGGCGAGCTCAGTGTCCAGATTCCCGAGAGCATAGATTTTGATTACAAAGACAACATAATCACATTTTCACGTCATAGCGATGAGAAGAAAGTGAGAGCACTCCACGGTTTGAGCCGTGCTTTAACAAATAATATCGTTCAGGGCGTTCTTAATGGATTTGCTAAAACACTCAAGATCGAAGGTGTCGGGTATAAGGTGGAATTGAAAGGGAATGGACTACTATTCTCGTTGGGTTATTCTCATCAAATTTACTTTTTACCTCCCGAAGGAATTCAATTTGAAGTGCCTTCACAAAATACTATAAATGTGAAAGGAATCGATAAACAACAAGTTGGAGCAGTCGCCGCAAAGATAAGAATGCTCAGACCACCAGAACCTTACAAAGGCAAAGGAGTTCGTTATGATGGTGAACATATTGTTAGAAAAGAAGGTAAGAAAGCTTCTAAATAATTGATTTAAAGTAATTATAATTATGAACAAACAAGAACTTAAACACAAAAGACAAACAAGAAGAAAATTAAGTGTAAGAAAAAAGATTTCGGGAAATCAAGAAAGACCGAGAATGACGGTTTATCGAAGTCTGAATAATATATTTGTGCAAATTATCAACGATGAAGAAAGCAGAACATTACTTTCAGCTTCATCAATAGATAAAGAAATAAAAGGGCAAATACCGAAAGATGCTTCGAAATCTGATTTGTCTAAAATAGTTGGCAAATTTATAGCTAAAAGGGCTATTGAAAAAAATATAACAAAAGTTGTTTTCGATCGCAATGGGTATAATTACCATGGTCGAGTGAAAGCTCTTGCTGATTCTGCAAGAGAAAACGGATTAAATTTTTAAAGGAGGAGACAAAAAGTGGCAGTGATAAAACCCTCAGAACTAGATCTAGGCGATAAATTAGTCTATGTAGGTAGAACTGCAAAAGTTGTTAAAGGTGGTAGGAGATTCAATTTTTCTGTTTTAGTTGTTGTTGGCGATAAGAAAGGACATATCGGCTGGGGACTTGGTAAAGCAGGCGAAGTGGTCGATGCTGTGGCAAAAGCAACCGATGCTGCGAAGAAAAATATTCGCACAGTAAAAATACAGAATGGGACCATTCCACACGAAGTATTGGCAAAATTTGGTGCTGCAAAAGTGCTTTTAAAACCGGCAAGTCCTGGAACAGGATTGATTGCAGCGGGAGCTATCCGTGCAGTACTTGAAATGGCAGGTGTGGAAAATGTGCTTACTAAAAGTCTTGGGTCATCCAATCCTCATAATACATTGAAAGCAACACTTAGGGCGTTGGAACTTATGGAAGATGTATCCATTGTTGCCGCTCGTAGAAAGATTCAAATTGAAAAAGTTATCAAGGGGTGATAAAATGGGAATG
>DIEP01000089.1:14375-22084 GCA_002418685.1 Ignavibacteria bacterium UBA5771 | reverse complement strand
GATAATCCACAGACTTGGGGAATGATTAGAAAAGTAGAGCATTTAGTTAAAGTTGAAAAATTACCTGATTAATTAATGGAGCAAAGATGAAACATTTGGGAAATTTGACAATTCCAAAAGGAGCAACAAAGAATAATAAAAGATTAGGACGCGGAACTGGTTCGGGAAGAGGCGGCACAGCTACTCGTGGAAATAAAGGACAGCGTTCGAGGCGTGGATCACATATTCCCGCATTCTTCGAAGGTGGACAAATGCCATTGAGCAGACGAGTACCAAAATTCGGCTTCCGTAATCCATTCAGAATTGAAGTTCAAATTGTTAATCTTAGTAGATTGCAAGAATTATATGAACAAAATCGTTTTACAAAAGAAGAAATAATTGATATTGATTTACTATATAAATTAGGCGTAGTTAACCATAAAAATCTACCTGTAAAGATTCTTGGCAATGGAGATATTAATGTGCCATTAGAAATAAAAGCTAATGCATTTTCTTCATCTGCAATAGAAAAAATACAATCAGTTGGAGGGAAAGCAATAATAAATGGCTAGTTTCACTCAAACAGTTCAGAATATATTTAAAATAGAAGATTTAAGATATAAAATCCTGTTTACACTTGGTATTTTAGTCGTTGTAAGAATTGGCGCATTTATTACCCTGCCGGGTATAGATTTTGCAGCACTTGAATCATCAAATTCCACACAATCATCGAACACACTTTTTGGTTTGTTCGATATGTTTGTCGGTGGTGCTTTTTCTAATGCTGCCATATTTGCTTTGGGTATAATGCCCTACATTACTTCTTCAATTATTTTCCAATTACTTGGCATCGTTGTTCCTCAAATTCAAAAGATGCAAAAAGAGGGTGAAGAGGGACGCCGAAAAATTAACCAATGGACAAGAATGGCAACTGTCCCAATTTGTATGTTACAATCTTGGGGATTTGCAGTTAAGTTGAATGCTCAGCATACTTCAAGTGGAATGCCTGTTGTTCCCGATGGTGGTGTTCTTTTCTTCATTTCAACCATTTTTGTTTTGACTGCTGGCGTTATTTTTATGATGTGGCTTGGCGAGCAAATTACTGAAAAAGGTATAGGAAATGGTATATCTCTAATTATTGCAATAGGTATTATGGCACGCCTCCCGTCAGCATTGTGGCAAGAATGGAATTTGATTGCTGTAGGCTCACGTTCTTGGGTGATTGAACTTATTTTATTGGCACTTTTAGTTGGTATTATCGCTGCGGTTATACTTGTGACTCAGGGTGCAAGGAGAATACCTGTCCAATATGCGCGGCGGCAAGTTGGTCGTAAAGTATATGGTGGGACAACTCAATATATTCCATTGCGAGTTAATACTGCAGGAGTTATGCCAATTATCTTTGCTCAAGCATTGATTTTTATTCCAAATACAGTATTAAGTTTTTTCCCAAACAGTCCATCTATGATGTATCTTGCTAAAATGTTCAGCGAAAGTTCATTTGTTTATGCCTTTTTCTATGCTATATTAATTATATTCTTTACATATTTTTATACAGCAATCGTCTTTAATCCGCAAGAAATTTCGGATAATATGAAAAAACAAGGTGGCTTTATTCCGGGTATTCGTCCGGGCAAACCAACTTCTGAATATATTGAAAGAATTTTGACTCTTATAACATTGCCAGGTTCGTTTTTCTTAGCAATTGTAGCTATATTGCCAACGTTCTTAATGAACATTTTTTCTGTTACATCATCATTTGCTTCGTTCTTTGGTGGCACAAGTTTACTTATTATAGTTGGCGTTGCACTTGATACATTGCAACAAGTTGAATCACAATTGCTTATGAGGCATTACGATGGGTTTATGAAATCGGGCAGAATACGTGGTCGTGTTGGGGTTGGAGGATTTTAATAAAGAATATGTCGATCTTTGTCATAAATAGTGATGATTTTAAAAAATTTGAGAAAGCGAATCGTATAACAGCTGATACGCTTAGTCTTGTGGCTAAATATGTTAAGCCCGGTGTTTCAACCTTGGAACTTGATAAAATTGCCGAAGATTACATTCTTTCGCAAAATGCGAAACCAGCTTTTAAAGGTTTTCAAGATGGTAATGAAACACCTTTTCCAAACACAATTTGTGCATCAGTTGATGAAGTTGTTGTGCATGGAATACCAAATACAAGAAAGCTCAAAGAAGGCGAAATTATCTCAATAGATATGGGTGTGGAATACGAAGGATTTTTTGGCGATAGTGCAATAACATGTCCCGTGGGTGTGGTTTCTGAAGAGAAAGCTAAATTAATAAAAGTGACTCAAGAATCACTCGAAAAAGGTATTGAAAATGCAATCGAAGGTCGAAAAGTTTATGATATTTCAAAGGTAATCCAAGCTTATTGCGAAGGATTCGGATACAACGTTGTCAGGGAACTGATAGGACACGGGATTGGAGATAAGTTGCATGATGATCCACCTGTCCCAAATTATGTTCCTTTGCTTTTGCATAGAGCTAATTTACCGAACTGGAAATTAATAAAAGGATTAGCAATTGCAATTGAACCAATGGTGATGATTGGAGATAAAGCAATTGAAACTCTTGATGACGGATGGGGAGTGCGAACAAAAGATAAATCCGCAACCGCCCATTGGGAGCATACAATTGTGATTGAAAATGGTAAACCAATAATAATGACTTTAAGAAATTAAAGAAAGAAATTCAAAAGAAATTAAGTGCCAAAACAAGATTTAATAAAAGTTGATGGAATAATAGAAGAAGTTTTGCCAAATACCCAGTTTATTGTTAGACTGGAAAATGGGCATAAAATTCTTGCTCATATATCGGGCAAGATGCGAATGAATTTTATCAAAATTCTGCAAGGTGATAAGGTCACAGTGGAGATTTCTCCTTATGACTTATCAAAAGGTAGAATAATATATAGATATAAATAAAAAGGTAAACAAATGAGAGTAAGAGCATCAATTAAAAAAAGAAGCGCCGACGATAAAATAGTTCGTCGAAAAGGAAGACTTTACGTAATAAATAAAAAGAATCCACGAAATAAACAAAGACAAGGTTAAGGGAGAGAAATAAATGGCAAGAATTGCAGGAATTGACTTACCTAAAAATAAAAGAGGATTTGTGGGCTTGACCTATATATTTGGTGTGGGACCCACAAGGGCAAAAGAAATTCTAAAAAAAGCAGAAATCGATGAATTTAAAAAAGTCTCTGATTGGAGTGATGATGAGATTTCAAAGATTCGTTTAGCTCTTGACCAATACAAAGTAGAAGGGCAATTGCGTAGTGAAATTCAAATGAATATCAAGCGTTTGATGGATATTGGCTGCTATCGTGGAGTCCGTCATCGCCGAGGATTGCCTGCTCATGGTCAAAGAACACGCACAAATTCACGTACTCGTAAGGGAAGAAGACGTACAGTGGCAGGCAAAAAGAAAGCTGCCGCCAAGAAATAATGACAAATAATTTAATGGATATAAAGTGGCAAAGAAAAAAATAAAAAAGAAGACAGTTTCCGAGGTTCACGGAAAAGCCTTTATTAAAGCAACATTCAACAATATTATTGTAACAATTACAGATTTGTATGGTAATACAATTTGTTGGTCATCTGCGGGAAAAAACAATTTCAAAGGTTCAAAGAAAAATACACCTTATGCTTCGCAAGTCTCTGCAGAAAAAGCCGCAAAAGAAGCTTTTGACCTTGGGCTGAGAAAGGTCGATGTTTTTGTAAAAGGACCTGGCTCGGGTAGAGAAGCAGCAATTCGTGCACTCTCCCAAGCGGGACTTGAAATTCACACTATTATTGATAGAACACCTATACCGCATAATGGGTGCCGTCCTCCTAAGAGACGGAGAGTTTAATTATTAAATAGGAGTTTTTATGAGTTTTCAAATGCAAATGCCTGAAAAAGTGATTGTCGAACAAACTTCCTCCGAAAATCACGGTCGGTTTATACTCCAACCCCTTGAACAAGGCTATGGAGTCACTATTGGTAATGCTTTTCGTCGTGTTTTGCTTTCTTCAATTATAGGTTCTGCCATTACGGGTGTGAAATTTACTAATGTCCTCCACGAATTCCAAACAATCCCAGGTGTTACCGAAGATATTGCTGAAATTATTTTGAATCTGAAGGAAGTCAGGTTGAAATTGATTGACAAGAAAGCGCAACGAATCGCTTTCCGATTGAAAGGACCAGGCGAATGGACAGCCCGTGATATTCAAGAAGCAACTTCGCAAATTGAAGTTGTAAATTTGGATCATCACATTGCAACACTTGAAGATGGTGCTGACTTTGATGTTGAATTACGTATCGGTCGTGGTAAAGGGTATATTCCATCAGAAGAGCAAGCATCGTTTGATTTTCCTCTTGGTATGCTCCCAATTGATTCAATATTTACACCTATTCAAAATGTGATTTTTACAATTGAACCTTTTCGTGTCGGTCAAAAAACTGATTACGAACGTTTGATATTGGATGTTAAAACGTATGGAACGATTTCTCCGGATGAAGCAGTCCATCAAGCGGCCCAAATCCTTAACGATCATATAAAACTGTTTATCGATTTTGATATTCATTATGAGCAAGTTGACGAAGAAGTAAAGAAAACCGAAGATGATTCACAAGTAACTGAATTCCAAAGATTACGAAAATTATTGCTGATGCCTGTTGAAGAAATGGGTCTGTCTGTTCGTGCTCATAATTGCCTAAAAAGTGCTAATATTAAAAATGTTTTCGAATTAGTACGGTATGAACAACCCGAACTGCTTAAATTAAGAAACTTTGGTAGAAAGTCTCTCGTTGAACTTGCTGACGCAGTTCATAATCTTGGGCTTGAATTCGGAATGGATGTTGATAAATATTTAAAGGATGCACCCAAAGCGCAGTATTAAGGTTTAATATTATTTTTTCTCTTATTATTTAATTTGGAGAATTAATATCTTTTAATATTTAATTACCTAATTAATTTGAATATTGAAAATCAATAATATTAAATGAATTCATGTTTTTGAAAATTCATAAAATTAATAATCTTGTATCTTAAAAAATGAGAACAAACAATGAGACATTTAAAAAGTGGTAGAAAATTAAAGAGAACAAATAGTCATAGATCAGCATTAATGCGGAATTTAGCAACTTCTTTAATTATTTCCGAAAAAAAGAGCATTGCAACTACCGAAGCCAAAGCAAAAGAGCTTCGACCATATATTGAAAAGCTTATTACACGTGCAAAAAATGCAAAGAAACGCGAAATTCAAGGATTGCTCCCTGAAGGTCAAACAATGGATGTGCATTCTCGCCGTATTGCTTCGACATATCTTTATAGTAAGGCTGCTGTTCAAGAATTATTTGAAGAAATTGCAGTCAGAGTGGCGGATCGTCCAGGTGGATATACTCGAATTATTAAAACGGGCTTCCGTCGCGGTGATAGCGCCCAAACAGCCGTTATTCATCTTGTGGATTGGCATGCAGAAATTGAAACATCTAATGCACGTAAAAAACGTCGTCCCGCAGCACCTCGTCCAAAAGTGAAAACACAAACTGAAACTAAAGATTCAACCCAAAAGACCTCATCATCAAAAGAAACTACTAAACCCACTGAACCCGAAGTATTGGAAGTATCTGAAAACCAAGAAGTCATAGCTCAAACTTCTCCAATCGCAGAATCAACTCAAGCACCTGGTGATATTCCAACTGTTGAAGGAACTAACGATATTGCTTCATCACAGGAAGAAACCTCCGACTTACCAATTGAAAATATCGATGAAGAAGAACCCCAAATAAAAATAAAGAAAATCGACGAATAGCAGATTCAAATAATTTTCCGACTAATAAAATTAGAAAATCAGTTGTCAAAATATGGCAACTGATTTTTTTTGTATGTATAAATTAGTTCTTGGGTCTTAAATGATTGATATTATTTTAAAAAGACAACAATGAATTATTTTAACATAATAAACTATGATGTGTTTCAATGCTGATGCAATTTAAATCAAATATTTCTCGCGTTTTAAATTATCATATCCACCAATATTAGCAGAAATTTCATTTATTTTATTTCTAATATTTTCAATTCATTTATTTTTGAATTTTTAGATAATTAGATTTATGAAAAATGTATTTGAAAAGCCAATCGTATTCGCGATCCTTCTATTTCTCATTATTTTAATAATTTATATATTTACAGCAAATCAATTTGTCACCTATACAGACAATGGTGAGCTTACCGCTGTGTGTGTTGTTTTAGGTATTGCACATCCAACGGGCTATCCACTTTTCACTTTGCTTGGGCATCTCTGGTCGCTCATTCCATTTGGTATTTCAAAAATATATAGTTTGAATATCTTCGCGGCGTTTTCCACTGCAATTTCATCAATTGCACTTTATTATTCCTTCCTTACTATTCTTGCAAATGCTCGATTTAAAAAAACACATACAATCGAAGAAAAGACCAAAAAGAAAAAGCAACTTCAAGTATCTTACGAAAAATTAAATTTGCAAAGCCAATATCAGATTATTATCTCATTTATTATAGCACTTACCTACGGTTTTGCGCAGACAATTTGGGAACAAGCAAATTCTCTCGAGGTTTATTCTCTTCAATTGTTATTAATGAATTTGATCTTGCTTTTTTCTTTGAAGGCATATTATTTAAGTGAAAAATCACGCAAATATTATATATTAGTAGCGTTCCTAATAGGATTAGCTCTTGCAAATCACTTGACGGGAATACTTTTAGTCCCTGCAATATTATGGTTGTATTTTCTTGATGAAAATAAAAAATTTCGGCTCACTGCAAAAAAGATACAATTCTTATTCTTTCTAATTCTCCCATTGATTGCGGGTTTATCGCTATACTTGTATATGCCAATCCGCTCTGCAATGCTTCCCGAAGTTAATTGGGGATGGGTCCATCGTGGATTTAATAAATTTATGTATCATATTTCAGGTGGGCAATACCAAGTTTGGATGTTCTCAGGTAGCGATGTGATTTTCAAAAATTTTGGTAAATTCTTCTCAATGCTTCCTTATCAATTTGGGATATTTGGATTAATACTTGCTTTCTGGGGCATTGTCAAATTATGGAAATCGCAAGATATATTCTGGTTCTCGATTATTCTAATAATTTCTAATTTATTCTATACATTAAATTACTCGATTTTCGATATTGATCCATATTTTTCACTCTCGTTTATTGCGCTACTGATTTTTGCAATTATTGGAACGGCTTATATAATTCGTGGCAATCCAAAATTGATTTATCTGATTGCAATATTACCATTATTTGAATTTTTCCTCAATTATCAAAATTGCAATCATTCTCAAGATAAAATGGTCGCCGAATACACAAAAAATGTTCTTAATTCAATTGATTCAAATGCAATTGTGATTTCTGCACAGTGGGATTACTTTGTGGGACCCTTTATGTATGAGCAAATTATCGAAGGGAAAAGGAAGGATATTACAATTCTCGAGAAGGAATTGATTCGCCGCACTTGGTATCCTTTGCAATTTGAAAAGATGTATCCTGAAATCTATGCTTCGGCAAAAAATGAATTTGAAGCATATAAAACAATCCTTGATGATTTTGAAGAAAAGCGACCATATAATAATATCGAAATTCAATCAAGATACATTGATGTTTTTAAAAAAATTATTGCTTCAAATATTGAATCTCGACCTATATATGCAACGCTTGATGTCCTTGTTAC
>DIEP01000089.1:0-14297 GCA_002418685.1 Ignavibacteria bacterium UBA5771 | reverse complement strand
CTTGCAAATAAAGGAAAATATAAGGGAATATTGCCCGAAAACTTGATATTGCTCATTGGCGACCATTTAGCAAATAATGGGATATATGCTTATCAAACAAATCAAAAGCAGAAAGCCTTGGAAATTATATCGCTGTCATTACAATTCAATCCAAATAATCCCAATGCTAAAAGGATCTATTCATTGTTGAAAGAAGAGGGAAATTAACGCACCCTCTATCCGCTTCTTGATAGAAGGGGAAGAGTTAGTTTTTAAAATAATTATGTTCTACTTAGCTATGCCAATTCTCGACTTTACCGCGATATAACTATATTTACAGCAGTGCCTTTGGGAACTGTTTCTCCTGGAATTGGAGATTGCCTTATTATTGTATTTGGTAGAAATGTTTCACTTCTAATATAGGAAACAATACCAACTTTGAGGTCAATTTCTATAAGTAAATTTTCTGCATCCGATAATGATTTGCCCGTTAAATCAGGGATAATTACCTTCTCTTCGGGTCCCTCGCTGATAGTAATATCAATATTTCCACCAATCGAAACAGAGCTGCCCGGAGGAGGATTTTGTGAAATTACGATGCCTTTGGGTATTGAGTCGCTTTTCACATAAATTACATTGCCAACGCTCAATTCCGCATTTGAGATGATATTGCGTGCGTAACTTTCGAACTGCCCAATTACATTCGGGGCATTAGTGTCTTCTTTTCCCTTGCTTAACGTAAGAAGCACTTGGCGGGATTCCTTCACTTGTGTGCCGGGTGCGGGGACTTGCTTAATAACATAATCTTTCGGGTATGCATCGCTATATTGTTGGCTTACAATCGTATATTCCAGCCCATTATCGTCGAGTAGTTGAATTGCATTGTTTGATGGAACGCCAATCAAATTCGGGACTTTGACAATCTTTCTATCTTTAACAATTGAGGGAAGCACCCAATTATCAAATATTAAAAATATAATTAAAACAACGCCAATAAAGGCAGCCGATACTTCCAAATAAGGTAATAATTTTTTGAATTCCAATGTTCTATGAAATTTAAGAATGTAAAAAACGTTTAGCTATAATTCAAAACATCAAATTATGAATAATAATTCAAATATCATAAATAATATAAACGAAATTATCAAGATTTTTGATAATTCTAAGAAAATAATTATTTCTACTCACTTTAATCCCGATGGGGATGCCATTGGTTCTGCACTTGCTCTGTGGAATTATTTTAAAATAAATAACAAAGACGCCTTGATAATTATTGCTGATGATGTCCCGAAAAATATGCAATTCCTTGAAGGTGCTAATAAAATTCTGAAATTTAATCCCAAAACAAATCTCCACCACATCAAGCAAGCCGATTTAATCATTCTCGAAGATATGAACGATTATTCCCGTTCTGTCATGCTTGCAGATGAGTTGCAGGAGGCTAACGCACAGAAAATAGTAATTGACCATCATATTGGTATGAATATCAATAGTAATAATAGCTTGATTGATTCAAATTCATCTTCAACAGGCGAGTTAATTTGGAGGATATTTTCGCAAATTAGCGATTTCAAGTTAACAAAAGCTATTGCTGAAGCACTTTATGTGGCAATTGCAACAGATACGGGGAATTTCCGTTTTCCCAAAACTACTGCTGTTCTCCACCGCATCATCGCGGAATTAATTGAAGGAGGAGCAAATCCTAATTACCTCTATGAAAATGTATATAATCAAAATTCATTTACTCAAATGCGGTTGCTTGGGAGGGCATTATCGAACTTAAAGCTTTTATATCAAGGTAAAGTGTGTCTGATGGCGCTAAGTGAGAAAGATTTTCGTGAGACGCAAACGAATTATCGTGATACAGAATTTTTTGTTGAGAAAACGCTTTCAATTGAAAAAGTAAAAATTGGGATATTAATTTCGGAAGTTTATCAACGTGGAGAATTTAAAATATCGCTGCGGTCTAAAGATGATTATAATGTTCAAAAAGTTGCATTTGCACTTGGAGGGGGTGGTCATATTAATGCAGCAGGTATAACCCTCAAATCCCAATCAATGGATAATGCAATTGACACAGTGCTTCGGAATATACAGCAAATAGTATAATGATTGCGAATGCCACTTTGCTATGCGCATCCCTTGTTCCTGGAAAATGTTAAGGGTACACTCTTATTTCTTTTTAAAACAAAAATGTACCCTGATCCCGTAATATTAACTTTCTGATTTTAAAAATATTTTAAAAGCATACTCCTAAATTGGCACCCGCGTGATTAAAATTGTAGGGTCCTGTTGAAAACATTGGTCCTGCTTTAATATTTAAAAATAAAAACTTATACTTACATTCTATTCCCATAGACCCATAAAAACCTGTGTAATCCTCTGTCCTATTTTGGAAATCCATAATCAGATATGAGGCACCAATTTCAGGAATAAAACATATAGACAAATCTTTTATAATAGTACTGTTGTGTGTAAAAAGTTTAGTTCCGAGAGAAAAATTACCTACACTTGTGAAATCAATACTTTTGTCGCCAACGGGGAAGAGGATTGTAACATTTAAACCTAATAATCGTCGATTATCATAAATTGAAACTCCACCTCCTACAAAATAATTGTCGCCTTGCGAATTACTTAAATTATCGTAAGAAATAAAGAACTGAGTATCCCATGCACTGTTTTCATGGTGAGTATTCGTGATGGTCAGAGTTGTATCACTCTGTGCATAAATAAAAGCATTAGAGAAGCAAATTATAAAGAGCGAAAAGAAAATGACTTTTTTCATAAAAAACCTATATATTTTTAAAAAATATAAATTACAAATTAATTTATTTCAAAACCTCTGCCCGCGAAACAAAGGTTTGTATTTCCGCATTTAGCTAATTGCTTTCCAATTAAAATGCGAAGTTATAAAATAAAATTGAAATAAATAAATATTTTTTTATAAAAAATCGATGAAAAAAATAATATTGTTGACCTACTTTGAAATGTCATTGCGAACTTGTATTCGAGCGAAACAATCAGGGGAGGAACATCCCTTTATCCCCTCTTCATAAGAGGGGAAACTCCACTATCTCCCCCTCTTCATAAGAACGGAAACTCCACTATCTCCTCCTCTTCATAAGAGGGGGCAGGGGGGTGTTCCCCTCTTGGTGGGGCAGACGTCCTCGCAATGACAGATTCATTTCGCACAATGATAGAGCAAAATATATTCGGTAGTGAATAATCATTAAACATTGAGGCTCATCTATCTTATTTATTTCTGCTTTAATATTTCCTTAATTTTCTCGACTTCCATTGTGCCATATTTTTTATTGACCTCATCATTTAATGTTTCTATTTCTACGGGAGATAAATCTTCAACTTGAACTTCCAATACTCTCTTATATATAATATTGCTATTTTCATCAAGTATCGCTGTATAAGGTAAGGCAGTTTGATCATAATCTTTATCAAAAACATTTATAAACTTAATAACATGTTTAAATTTTGCAAATTTAGGCATATCGTCAATTGATTTAAATTCATTATCTATGATATATATGGGTATATTTATACCATTTTTGTATAAATATTTTCTAATTAAATCAATTTGCGCATCTGTTTTCATATCAGCGCTAATCAACAAAAGTTTATAGCTGGAATCTGTTGGAATTAATTTTTTTATGTCGAGAATACCTAATGCAGTAGTTGGACACCATATACCCCAAATATGCATTAATATTTTCTTTCCTTTATTTTGCTTTAAAATATTTTTTAAGTCCTTTGTTGTAAGAATAGTTGTCTTACAAATCGAGTCGGATATTACTAAATTCTTAAATTCGTCTGTATTTATGCCACCTGCGAACGATAAATATTGCGAAATCTCCTCTTTTAATTTTTCGATGTCTTCTTTATCTTCACTTTTTTCAAAAGTATCAGAATCTTTTGAACCTTTAAATGCTAAACCTAAAGAAGGTAAATTTTGTTTGTTTATTTTTTCATTAAGTTCAGCTATCTCCTTGATATCGATTTCACCTGATTTTCTATACACAACTTCATTATTTTTATTAATCGCAATTGTATATGGTATTTGAATCTTACTATAAGATGTATCGACGGAATGAATAAAACTCATCAATTTTTTGTGGCTTTTCATTTCACTAAATGCAGCCCAGCCATTTTCATATTTTTCATAAATTATATAGGATGTATCGATGAAACCCTTTGCAGTTAAATACCTTCTTAGAAGATCTATTTGATCACTTGAACCTATATCTACTGATATTATTATTGTGTTAAAGTTATTTAATTTCTTGATTTCAATCCATTTAGAAAAATCAGTTTTTCCTGAATCCATAGTTGTCCAAAAATGAATTAGAGTGTTTTGCTTGCTTGAGTCAATATTATTTTTTAGATGTTTTAAGTCAATATATTTAATAACGCAACCACTATTTATTTTGAAAGTGTCCGATTGAAATTTCTTTGTGCTGTCATTTGTTATAGTTATGGCCCCGCCCATGTTATTTGGAGGAAATTCTTCACTATTATAATTGTTTGGTTCATTATTATTTTGTGCCTTACTTGTAGAAGAAAATGAACATGAAGCAAATATCAAACAAAATGCAGATAAAACACACAGTCTAATAACTATTTTTGAAAGGATATTATTCAGAATTGATTGATTTAACATTTTGAATTCCTTATTGATATTTTTAAAAAAATATAAATTACAAATTTATTTATTTCAAAACCTCTGCCCGCGAAACGAAGGTTTGTATTTCTTCATTTAGCTAATTGCTCTACGATTAAAATGCGAAGTTATAAAATAAAATTGAAATAAATAAATATTTTTTTTATAAAAAATCGCTGAAAAAAAATAATATTGTTGACCTACTTTGCAATGTCATTGTGGACTTGTATTCGAGCGAAGCAATCAGGGGAGGAACACCCCTTTATCCCCTCTTCGTAAGAGGGTAAACTTTTCTATCTCCCCCTCTTCGTAAGAGGGGGCAGGGGGGTGTTCCCTTCTTTGTGGGGCAGACGTCCTCGTAATGATAAATTTGCTAAATTAATGATGCGAATTCTTTAAACTGTTCCTGTTCGTTTTATAATGATTAAAGTTCTGTCATCGTTGAATTTGGAACGGGCAGAAAATGTTTGCACTTCTTCGAGTATATGCATGGCAATTTCTTTGGAACTATAATCTCGATATTTCTGTATTAATCCTTTAAGTCTATCATATCCAAAGAATTCATCCTTTTCATTTTGGGATTCGAGCACTCCATCGGTAAGCAGAACAAGAATGTCTCCGACTTTCATCCGAATATTCTCGATATTAAATTTCTGATTTGGAACCAACCCGAGAATTCCGCCTGTGGAAGGAAGGAGCTTAAACTTCTCACTTTCGCGTCTATAATATAGTGGCTCAGTATGCCCCGCATTTGCATAAAGCACAAGCCTATTTGAAGATTCAGAAATCTCGCAATAGAACGTAGTAAGAAATCTCTCCAATGGGAATGTTTCATAGACAAGATTATTCAAGTGGTACATAAGACTCGAGATTTGTGGAGTAAATTTATGAGCCATTGAAAGAGCTCCCGAGACAAACAATGCTTGAATTGCAGCAGTCAAGCCTTTGCTCGAAGCGTCTCCTATAACAACGGCAAGACGGTTTTCTTCTGTTTCCAAACTTGGTATATAATCAAAAAAATCGCCCCCTACATCGCTATCAGGAACGCAAATTCCATAAATTTCAAAGTCAGAAAAATTAATTGAGTGGTCAGGAAGCAAATTCCTTTGAATCTCAGCAGCTCGTGCAACGTCTTCGCGAATTTTTTCATGGCTCTGAATTAAACGGAAATCGTGCAACCTTGAAGACGCAATTGTGCTTATAATCGATAATGTGTCATAAAAACTTTGGAGAATTTCAGGTGCATTGAACCCCAGAACATATTCATAAAAGCGTCCCCATTTTGTTCGCACTATCTCGCCAACTCCCGTTGCTGAATAGATAAAGATGCCGCTCTCTTTTAAAATCTCGTCAGTTTCCTCTTGAAGTTTGGTCTTTTCAATATGCAATTCCTTTAAAATCGGCTGTTCGTCTATATTCATAATGTAATTATCGGGGATTTTATTTACATTTCCATATTGAAATAAAAGCCGATAAGTTTTATCATTAGGCATTAGTTCCCAAATCCTACCGCCAACTATTTGAAATTCAGGACTATCGACTACTTGTTGGACCAAATTTTGCAAAAATGTTCTTTCATCAAGAAATTTTTGGCTCGCGATTTCTTCAACTAATTTATATATGCGTTTTTGTGCTTGACTTGCTGAATCCATAGTGTTACAGTAATTTTAATATTTTCATTGCATTTCCAATTTTATCAAGATTAGATTGCGAAATTGGAACAAGTGGGAGACGAACATACGGGTTGATTAACCCCATCAATCCAAGCGCAGCTTTTGCAGGGACGGGATTGCTTTCGATAAAATTGAGTTGCATCAAATCCAATAATTCATAATGAATTTTGCGAGCTTGCTCAAAATCGCCATCCAAAGCAAACTTGACCATTTCCTTCAATTCCTTAGGAGCATAATTAGAAAGGACGGAAACAATACCTTTTGCACCTACTGACATCAGAGGAAGCGTCAAAGCGTCATCACCACTTAATAGTGCAAAATTTGCAGGTGCGGATTTTATAATATTCATTGCTTGCTCGACATTGCCCGAAGCTTCTTTTGTGGCGATAACATTCTTGCACTGATTGGCAATTTCAATTTGTGTTTCTGCTGAAATATTGACGCCCGTTCTGCCGGGAACATTATAAATAATTTGTGGAATTTCCACTTGCTCGCTAATTGCAAGAAAATGCTGCAATAACCCAAGTTGCGTTGGTTTATTATAATATGGAGCAACAAGCAATATGGCGTCAGCACCTTCGGATTTTGCAAGTAAAGAAAGCTCAATTGTTGCTTTGGTATCATTTGTTCCCGTTCCCGCAATAATCGGGACACGCCCATTTGCAACTTGAATTGCTTTGATAATCAATGCAATGCGTTCTTTATGGGATAAAGTCGGACTTTCTCCTGTTGTCCCGCAAACCACAATACCATCAATGTTTCTTTCGATTTGGAATTCAATCAGTCTCTCGAAAGCGTCAAAATCTATATCGAGATTACTTTTGAAAGGCGTTACAATAGCAGTAATCACACCTTTTGGAATAAAATTACTCATTTTAAACCTTTATTTAATGTTTTACAATTTTATATAATATAAATTATGAAAAAATAATTAAATTATAAGGAAAAATTTTCATATAAATATACATTAAATGCCTTGAAGAAATATATTTTTGCTATATAATAAAAGTGAAAATATTTTTTATCAAAATATATGAAAAAATCAAATTTTATTATTAATTTCGCTTAAAAAAATAAAGCAAATTATGAGAAAGTATTTATTTAATATATTATGGAGTTAAGAATATGAAATCTATTGCTACAATTAATTTCAAGGGAGGAGTTGGAAAGACAACTACAACCTGGTGTTTAGGTGAAACTATTTCACAGATACCATCAAAAAAATCTTTAATATTTGATTTGGATGCACAAATGTCATTAACACAAGCGATAACAGTTAATGAAGATGGAAAACCATTTAGAAAATTTGACGAATGGCTTAATAAATGCATAGAACATAAGAAAACAATTTTTCACGCTTTAGAAGCATTCACGTTACCCAATTATCAAAAATTACAATTCGTCCCGATATGCCCAACCATTTCACTCCCTTCCTGATTACTCATTAAAGTCATATTTGACTAATTCAATAGAATGAAAAAATGATTTCCCCTTATATTCGGTCTATATTTCCATCGCGATTGATTTGTTTTTTTGCACTTCTATAAAAATAAATATTTAAAATGAAAGAAATAAAAAGGGAATTTAAGACTCAATACAACAAAGATGAAATGAAGAATTATTTGACAGTAAATATTATGACAAATTCTTTATTCCATCAATTTATCAAAGAAGCCACTTGGGACGGTTACACTTTGCACTTGAAATCGAGATTTGGCTATGGCTCGATAATATTTCAAGATTATTTAATAAATATTGAAATATTTCTTAATGCTATGGGCGCGATCGCTGGTAGGCAATTGGAATCAATGCTCGACCAAGAATTTAAAAAACTTGAAACAAAAGAATAATAATAAGGAATAATAATTATATAAAATTGCAAACATTAGATTTCGTCTAAATCTTATTATTCCAATATATATCTATGAAAATCACAAAATTCATTTCTTTAACGATATTTTTTATTGCTGCTTATCAATTTGTTGGCTTGGCTCAACCTGTTATTAATTTCCCCGAGGGTGCGGGTTATGACTGGGGCAAAGTAAAGCCCGGACAAAATCCTTTGACGGGGAAAATATTAATCAGAAATATTGGTAAGGATACTTTAAAAATATCCCGTGTGCAGCCGAGTTGTGGATGCACAAGCGCCCCTCTAACAAAATACAGCTTGCTACCAAACGAAACAACCGAGTTAATGGTCACGCTCAATATATCTTCTTATGAAGGTAATATTGAAAAATATATTGATGTTTATTCTAATGATCCCACAAGCCCGCAAAAGCGATTGACGCTGATGGCAAATATCGAAAGATTAATCAAAGTCGAGCCGAGCAGCTTTGTTTCATTTATGCAAATGACAGTCGGAGAAAGCCAGACTCAATCAATTCAGATAAAAAATTATAGCAATCGAGATGTAGAAGTCTCGATTAAAGACTTTTCTCCAAAAGATCTTCGATTGAGTTGGCAAACAGCGAGAACGTTAAAGAAAGGAGAATCATATCCCTTGGAAATATCTATCAATGCTCAAAATCCGGGGATTATTAAAGGGAAAATAACGGTTGCAACTGATGACCCTGATTTTCCTGAAGTGCCCATATTTATTTTCGGAGATGTTAAACCTTCCCCGATTTTTATTGGAAATTGATGTTTTTACAAATATTTTTTGTAATTTTGTAATCTTTAAAAAAACGAATTGAAATGGCAAGACGTGATGAAATAACAGGGACGACTGTAATGACAGGGAATAATGTTTCCCACGCCCGCAATCATACTCGCAGACGATTTCTACCAAACCTGCAATCCAAAAGAGTATGGATTCCTGAAGAAAATCGCTTTGTGAAAGTGAAAATTACTGCAAAGACTTTAAGAACAATTGATAAAAAAGGCTTATTAGCTCTGATGAAAGATATGAAATAATCTTTCTTTATCATGTTTTATTCTTCATTTATCTTTCTTATATTTCTGCGATTAGATTAACTAATCTTTTAATTTATAAAATATTCGTCGAGAGTATTATTTTATAATGGCATTATGTATTCATAGCTCACGATTTTAATTGTGGGAAAATGGACATAATGATATTTTCGTATCTGTCTTTTCACCAATGAATTCGTAGGTCATAGGTTGACATCTATGGTAGAAGTAATGCCCAATTCCGTCTGTGCAAAATAAAGGTGAGAGAACACCCCCTGTCCCCCTCTTGCGAAGAGGGGGAAAAGAGAAGTTTCCCTACTTATGAAGATGGGGAAATAGTTTTTGCCACACTTTTTGAGAGGGGAAAAACCAATCTGATTTCCCCTCTTATGAAGAGGGGATAAAGGGGTGTTCCTTCCGTCTGTGCAAAATAACTACACAAAATCAATAGGCTAAATTTGTATTAAGCCATTTTTCAATATATTCGACACTTACACCTTTTCTTTTTCGATAATCCAGCACTTGGTCCTTCTGAATTTTTCCAAGAGGGAAGTATTTCGCATCGGGATGAGCAAAATATAATCCCGAAACTGAAGCAGCAGGCACCATCATAAAAGATTCTGTCAAGTTCATTCCTTGCTCTTCGGGTTTCAGTAAATCAAATATTATTGATTTTTCTGTATGATCAGGCAATGAGGGATAACCCGGGGCGGGTCTTATTCCTCTATATTTTGCAGTAATCAATTCATCAATATTATAGGCACCGTCAGGTTCATATCCCCAATAATTCTTTCGAACAAGATCGTGCAGATGCTCCGCAAAAGCTTCAGCTAATCTATCGGCAATAGTTTTCACAAGTATTGAGTTATAATCATCAGCATTTGCTTTATAATCAGCAGATAATTCATCAGCACCGATTCCTGCGGTAAGAGCAAAGCATCCAATATAATCTTTTATCCCACTATTTTTGGGAGCGATAAAATCAGATAGTGCATAATTTGGATTTTGCGATTCTTTCTTGTTTTGTTGGCGTAAAGTGTGGAATATCGAAGCAATTCCCTTTCTTGATTCATCGGTATAGATTTCAATATCATCTCCAAAAGAATTCGCAGGAAATATTCCAAAAACAGCATTTGCTTGCAGCAGATTATGATTTTCAATTTCATCAAGCATTGCATTTGCATCATCATAAAGCTTGCGAGCAACTTCACCCAAATTGGGATGTTCGAATATTTTTGGATATTTTCCTTTCAGTTCCCAAGTAAGGAAGAATTCTGTCCAATTTATATATTTTCGTAAAATCGAAATTGGGTAATTTGAGAGAATTGTTCGACCAATAGTTCGCGGTTGCACAATTTGCGCCGTCACTTCATCAAATTTATAACGGTTTGTTCGTGCTTCTTCAATTGAAAGATATGCGGTTTCGTTTTGCTGCTTGAAATGATTATCATAAATTTCTTGGTATAATTTCTTTGTTCCATCAATGAATTCGCGGTCTTTTTTGATGAGATTATTCGCAACTTGGACACTTTTGGAAGCATCCAGGACGTGAATAACAGGATTATGGTAGACAGGTGCAATCTTCACAGCAGTATGAACTCGAGAAGTAGTTGCCCCACCAATAAGCAGAGGTATATCGAGATTTGCTTTCTCCATTTCCTGTGCTGTATAAATCATTTCTTCAAGAGATGGAGTAATAAGTCCACTTAATCCAATAATATCAGGTTGTTGCTTCAATGCTTCATCAATAATTTTAGCAGCTGGAGTCATTACTCCAAGATCAATTACGTCATAATTATTGCACCCAAGCACCACTCCAACTATATTTTTGCCAATATCATGGACATCACCTTTGACTGTTGCCAGAAGAATTTTGCCTTGTGGACGCCTTTGCCCATCTTTGCCAAGCGATTTTTCTATATAGGGTTGCAAATATGCCACTGCTTTTTTCATCACGCGGGCGCTTTTGACCACTTGTGGAAGGAACATTTTGCCAGAACCGAATAAATCACCAACTTCGTTCATTCCGTCCATCAATGGACCCTCGATTATTTCCAATGGGTTATCGAAAATATGCAATGCCTCCTCGCTATCCTGCTCAATATGCTCCACTATTCCTTTAACAAGTGAATAACGTAAACGCTCATTGATAGGTAATTCTCTCCATTCTTCTTTCGATTCATAAATATGTGTGGTTTGCTTCTTAAATTTTTCAGCATATTCGATTAACCGCTCTGTTGCATCACCTCTTCGGTTAAACAATACATCTTCAATAAGTTCAAGTAAATCTCCAGGGATATTTTCATAAAGTGTAAGTTGGGCGGGATTCACAATTCCCATATCCAACCCTGCTTTGATAGAATGATAAAGAAATGCCGAGTGCATAGCCTGTCGTATTAAGTCATTCCCCCTGAACGAAAAAGAAATATTGCTAATTCCACCGCTTGTATATGAGCCTGCAAGATTCTGCTTTATCCATCGCACTGCTTCAATAAAATTTATAGCATATTCATTATGCTCTTCGATGCCCGTTGCTATTGTTAATATATTTGGGTCAAAGATTATGTCTTGCGGTTTGAATCCAATTTCTTTTGTCAAAATATTATATGCTCTTTGGGCAATCTCAATTTTTCGCTCGATGCTTGTTGCCTGTCCTTCTTCATCGAAAGCCATTACAACAACTGCTGCACCATATTTCAGAATTTCCCTTGCATGAAATTTGAATACTTCTTCGCCTTCCTTTAATGAAATTGAATTCACTATACCTTTGCCTTGCAAGCATTTCAATCCCGCTTCCAGCACAGACCACTTTGATGAATCAAGCATAATTGGAGCTTTTGCAATATCGGGTTCAGAGGCAATAAGATTGAGGAATTTAGTAATTGCTTGCTCAGACTGAAGCAACCCTTCATCCATATTAATGTCAATAATCTGTGCTCCATTTTCTACTTGCTGACGAGCAATTTGCACAGCAGCTTCATAATTCCCGTCAATTATATTTTTTGCAAATATCTTTGAACCCGCAATATTAGTTCTCTCACCAATATTCACAAAATTAGTCTCAGGAGTTATTACAAGCGGTTCCAAACCACTTAATTTCAAATAATTATTTGTCTCAGGAATTTTTCTTGGTTTATAATTGTTAACAAATTCTGAAATCATTCTTATATGTTCAGGACCCGTGCCACAACATCCGCCAACAATATTTAGCAAGCCTTCCAGTGTGTATTCTTGGAGAATTGGAGTCATCTGCTCGGGTGATTCGTCATATTCACCAAAAGAATTGGGAAGCCCTGCATTAGGATAAAGACTAATAAAACATTCGGCAATCCTTGACAATTCAGAAATGAAAGGTCGCATTTGCTTTGCACCAAGCGAGCAATTTAGTCCAATACTCAATAAATTTTTGCAATGAGCAATCGAATAATAAAATGCTTCGATAGTTTGACCCGAAAGAGTGCGCCCGCTCATATCCACAATTGTTCCCGAAATCATTATCGGAATTTGCAAATTTCTTGCTTCCATAAAATCAGATGCTGCATAAATTGCTGCTTTGCAATTCAATGTATCGAACACTGTTTCGATGAGCAATAAATCAGCCCCACCGTCAATCAAACCGCGGATCTGCTCTGAATATGCCCGCACTAAATCATCGAAGCTTACCGCTCTGAAAGCAGGATTATTTACATCCTGACTCATTGATGCGGTTTTATTGGTTGGACCTATTGAACCAGCAATAAATCGAGGTTTTTCTGAATTTATAATGCTATATTTGGTAATTGCTTGCTTTGCAATTTGTGCAGCGGCAAAGTTTATTTCATAAGTTAAATCCTGCAAATTGTAATCTGATTGGGAAATTGCATTTGCATTGAAAGTGTTCGTTTCGATTATATCTGCCCCCGCTTCGAGATATTTAGTATGAATTTGCTCGATAATTTGCGGTTGAGTAAGGCAAAGTAGGTCGTTATTTCCTTTTAAATCTCGTGGAAAATCTGCAAATCTTTCGCCTCGAAAATCTTTTTCAGTTAATTTGTATTTTTGTATCATTGTTCCCATTGCACCATCGAGAACAAGGATTCTTTCTTTTAGTATATGTTGTATTGTATTGAATATTTTTCCCTCCATTTCAATTATTATTTAATGAATTCCATCTAAAACATTAAAGGCGCTTTGAATATTTCCAAAAGGCACCGATATTTGCACTCCTTGAATTGCACCCATAAGTGATGATAATGTTTTATTCGCAATCTCTATTCCAAGGATTCGACTTTTATCTTTTGAAGTCTCCACTTTCCTAAATTGTTCAAGAATTTCATTGGGGACATTGCACCCTGGGACTTCATTATTCATAAATTCCGCATTACGCAATGATGTCAGGGGCCATATTCCCGCGATAATTGGAATTTTATAATGTTCAATTCTTTTGAAAAAATTTTCAAAAATATGCAAATCAAAAACAGGTTGCGTCATTATAAATTCTGCTCCTGCTTCTATTTTCCAATCGATGCGTTTCAGCTCTTGATCAAGATTGAGAGCCCCGGGATTTGCTCCACAACCAATATGGAAACCTGTTGGATTTCCAATCGGTGCACCCGAAATATCCAACCCATTATTAAGACGATTTATGATATTAATTAAGCCTATTGAATCGACGTCGAAAACTCCCGTCGCATCAGGATAATTTCCAATTTTCGGTGGGTCGCCAGTTATTGCAAGGACATTTTTAATACCAAGACTATATGCACCAAGCAAATTCGATTGAATGGCAATAACATTTAAATCCCTGCAAACAAAGTGAAGCACCACTTCAATGCCGACTTGATTTTGAATCATTGTTGCAAGCGCCAGCGAAGACATTCTCGAACTCGCTCTCGGTCCATCAGGAATATTAATTGCATCAATTCCCCCATAATATAGCTCGCGAGCTTTTTGTATTTCATTTTCTGCTGATACACCCTTAGGAGCAAGCAATTCAACAATTTTGACAAAATGACCATCTGATAGTCTCTTAGCTAAACGCGATTTTTTTGCAATCGGGATTTAAATGTTATTGCCATTCA
>DIEP01000102.1 GCA_002418685.1 Ignavibacteria bacterium UBA5771 | reverse complement strand
AAATAACAATTTACGATATGAATGGGAGGATGCTATATAGCGATGGAAAAATTACTCTTAATCCATATTATATTAGTGCTAAAAGTCTTAACAATGCAAAAGTAGTATTTGCCGTTATCCAAGCAGGCAATTATATATATTTTGAAAAGATAATGTGCGAGTAACAGTAATCAGTTTTTTTCAACAAAAGCTATTAAAATATAAATAGCATCCATTGCTTGTCCTCCTAAAGAAATAACTTGAAAATAAATTATGAATTTATTGACAAAATCAAAAAAAGGATATATGATGAAAAGATTTATTTTTTTANNTTCTATTAAGTGTGAAAGTCTACTCTGCAGATGATTGGTTTATTGGAATGGGTCAAGATACATTTTTTTATCATTGGGAAATAAGGCAATATCCCGAATTAAAGAAAACTCTGATGCGCAACACTAGTTATAATGGACATACATTCGTGACGGGTTTTGTTCCAGGATGGCTGCAGTATTCTATGGCTTATTCGAAAGATTTTCTTAATAGTTGGATACAAGACAGCTGCTATATGCCTAATAGTAATATTTTCGGGACAAAATACTATATGCTACAAGTGTATGACTATACTTTATTGCCTGATGATAGAATGCTTATGATGGCTTATAATAATTATCTTTTTGAATCATCTGATTTCGGTAGGCACTGGACAGAACATCAATACGATATTTTTCAAAAAAAGTATCTATCCAGTATTATTTTTAAGGATAACAATAATGGTTTAATATCAAGTTGGGATAATTATTTATATCGAACAACTGATGGCGGAAATACTTGGTCTCAAATAGATAGTGCTCTTTTCATTTCAGATAATGGGATTCCTATTCATACTTCTGATCTTGTATTTTCTGAGGATTCAACAACTCTTATAGCAATTGGTCGTTTGGATAATACTTTCAGCGATAATCAACAATTCTATCGTTTCAGTAAAGACTTTGGAGATACATGGACAGAACCAATAGCTTTACCTCCAAATATATATACTCGCGATGGACAGATTTATTTTCGCAACGATTCGATATGGATTTGCGGGACTGGTAGTACGGGTTATTACAATGAACGTGGAGATGTCGGGGATTGGTTAAAAGTATATTTTTCACCCGATCTTGGTAAGTCATGGATCCCACAGATATTATTTATATCCCAAGCTTATTGGGGAGAGAATTTTAGTGGAATTTCTTTTTATGATAATTCTCTGGTTGGAATTATAATAGACCTGTCAGGACCTGTGATGCTGACTTTTGATGGAGGAAATCAATGGGTATGGTTAAGGGATTCTATCACAAATTATGGCGTTGCTGATCCTGATGGTTCAGGATTCCCATATTATAAATTACAATTAATGAAAATAAATAACCAAATGATAATATTTGGACAAGAAAAAATAATGAAGATAATAAATCGGAATGTGCTTTCACCCACTGGTGTTGCAAACGGAATGGCAAATGACGGAAATATTAGCTTATTTTATAACCCGTCGGCAGAGCTAATAGAAGTAAAATCTGAAACTCAATCAATCATTGATAAAATAACAATTTACGATATGAATGGTAGGATGCTATATAGCGATGGAAAAATTACTCTAAATCCATATTATATTAATGCTAAAAGTCTTGACAATGCGAAAGTAGTATTTGCCGTTATCAAAGCTGGCAATTATGTATATTTTGAAAAGATAATGTGCGAGTAATGGCTTTATTAAAAGGGCATTCGGTTCAATAGTGCTGGGATTTCCTAGTCATTGCGAACTGATATTCGCATGAAGGAAACATGGGATATGAACACCCCTTTATCCCCTCTTCATAAGAGGGGAAATTTTTCTATCTCCCACTCTTTGTAAGAGGGGGTCAGGGGGTGTTCCTCTCATATTCTTGGTGGGTCAGACGGTCCTCGTCGGGCAGATTCATTCCTCGCGATGACTATTGATATGAATGGTCAGAATTACTGTTTATAAATATTCATTGGTGATTTCTTTTTGCTGGCGAACTGAATAAAACCTAAATTCATCCACGTTGATTTGCTCATTCACTTTCACATTGATTTTAAGGAAATATTTCATCATTAGTCTCGTTAAATTTGAAATTTCCCCATCATTCAAATATTCAATAATATAGGGGTTCACAACTAAATCAACCGAGAATTCATCTGATTTAGTTCTGAATTTTTTCACCCAATTTTCAATTCTATTAAGTATAACAAATTTTGAAGGGATTCTGCCCATTCCTTCACAAGTTGGGCAAAGATCACTGATTTTTTCTTCGACTGCTTGGCTCATTCTTTGCCGCGTGATTTGCATCAAACAAAGCTGTGTTAACGGGAAAACTACTGCTTTAGATTTGTCTTTTGCTATTTCTCTTTTCATTTCATAATAAATTCGGCGGCGATTTGCTTCTGATGACATATCGATCAAATCTATAAGGATAATACCACCAATGTCTCTAAGTCTCATTTGCTTGGCAATTTCGACCACTGCTTCGGAATTAGTTTGGAATGAATTCATCTCTTGTTCGCGTTCCTTAGAGCGTCCCGAATTGACGTCGACGACAGTCATTGCTTCAGTTTTGTCGAAAATAACGTAACCACCACTTTTCAGAAAAACTTTCTTCTGATATATTTTTGCAATTTCCTTGTGAATCCCGAAAAATTCAAATATTGGTAGCTTCCCTTGGTAAAGCTTTACTTTATCAATCATATTCGGAGAAGTTCTTTGAAGATATTCAATGATTTCCTTATGCAATCGAGACGAATTTGTAGTTAATTGCTCAACATCGGGAGTAAAGTGATCTCGAACAACGCTTGTTGCAAGTTCCATATCATTGTAAAGGACCATTGGCTCTTTGGCGTTCTTGATTTTTTCTTGTATATTTATCCATAATTCAACAAGCTCGTTAGCATCTCTAACTAATTCTGCATCGGATTTGTTCTCGCCCGCTGTGCGAATTATGAAACCATAATCACGAGGGAAGTTCTTGCGTGCGATGGAGCGCAAACGGCTTTTTTCCTTTAAATTTACAATTTTGCGAGATATGCCAATATTTTTCGAAAATGGGAATAGTACAATATATCTGCCTGGAATACCAATTCGAGTGGTAACGCGTACTCCCTTATTAGAATATGCCTCACGCATAATTTGCACAAGCAAGAATTGCCCTTCTTGGATAGTCAGGTCAACTTCTTTGGTCTTATTGATTTTATATTTAGTAGGGATAACCGCTTTTTCCTTTGGATGCTTGGAGGATTTTTTTGATTTGGGCTTATCTTCCAATGATTCTATTCCATCGGTGAGACTACTATCAGATGGAGATTCCACATCGGAAAAATGCAAGAATGCACCTTGCTTTGTTCCAATGTCCACAAAAGCAGCATTAATACCGGTTAAAATCTTCGATATTTTGCCTAAATAAATATTTCCGAGAGAGCGCTCCTTTTCAGGATTGTCAAAATAAAGTTCAGATAGCGAACCATCCTCGGTGATGGCTACCTGCACATCGTTTAAACGATGATATATTATAATTTCTTTTTTCATATACGAATATAAAAAACGGTCAAGCTTGCCACATACAGTTAAGTCAAACTGACCGTTGCTTCTTTCCAGACCTGGCGGAGTTGGGTTTGCTTAAATTATGTGGTGCTTGACCGAATACAAAATTACGAAAAAAATTTCATTTGTTGTCAATCTCCTAATTTTTGCTTAATTTTGTAATTATATTTTGCGCCAATAGCTCAGTAGGATAGAGCATCAGCCTTCTAAGCTGAGGGTCGCAGGTTCGAATCCTGCTTGGCGTACTTATAATTACGTGCTGCAAAATAAATTAAGTACTGCTTTTTTTGCATTACTTTCAATTGTTTTTAGAACTTTAATATCATTCTTTGCTAATTCTTCTCTAATATCCACTTCAATTTTATTGCAAATTACAGAAGAGCAATCATCGATTAAATTTATTACTTCATTGCCTTGATGATTCTTTTCTCGATATTCAAAATTTACAAGCAATTTATTATCAAGTTCGTAGACAATAAATCCCTTTGCATTATTAAAATTTTGAGTTATTTTTACTTTATCATCGCTTGGTATAGCAATTTTCATTTTTTCTTAATCAAAATATTTTTATTATATAATATTAGACGAAATCCTATAATGTAAATTACAATATATTTGTATAATATTTACATATCAGACATAAGTAAATAAATCCTAAATCAATGCTATGTTATCTGCAAATCGTGTTAATAACTCCTTTTAGAGCAATAGTTTCCAAAGTCTTATATATTTTTAATCCTGCGCTCTTAAGCATATCAGATAACTCTTTGTTAATTTTA
>DIEP01000023.1:3348-4227 GCA_002418685.1 Ignavibacteria bacterium UBA5771 | reverse complement strand
ATAGCAGCAGTTTTTCTCGAATATCGGGATCGGCAATTGCAAGTATTTCCATAGCCAATAGACCTGCATTTCTTCCGCCTCCAATTGCAACGGTTGCAACAGGCACTCCAGGTGGCATTTGTACAATTGAGAACAACGAATCAAGACCATTAAGTGCTTTCGATTGCACAGGGACACCAATAACGGGCAGAATTGTATGGGCAGCTATCATACCTGGAAGATGAGCGGAACCACCTGCTCCTGCAATGATTACTTTCAAACCTCTATCCAAAGCTGACCGTCCATATTCAGCCATTTCATCAGGGGTGCGATGAGCTGATACAACTTTGATTTCGTATGTTACACCAAATTCTTCGCAGACTGCTCCCGCAGCACTTAATGTTGGGTAATCACTATCGCTCCCCATTATAATCCCAATAACCGGACTCTTTGCCATTATCTCCAATCAATAAGCATTGAAAAACGCATTGTATTTGCAAGTGGATGATTAGCTTCGACGGTGTTAATAAAGCTGAAATCAACGTGGAATATGCTATATTTGACGCCTGCACCGAAATTCCAATACTGTCTGCCACCAATTGTTGAAGGTTCCGTAAAATATCCCGCACGTAAGGCAAAGACTTGATCGTACCAATATTCTACACCAAATGACCAATCAGCACCAGGGTTATCCCAACCAGTAACGAGCGATTTTGGCAATGGATCGGAGCCGAGACTATCACGCTTGACAAGTAATTTAGAGAAATTGCCCGCGACTTTTAAATCATTATATTCATCTTTAACTATATTAAAAGCGAGTCCCAGATTAAGTGTGGTTGGTAATGGGTCTGACTCTCTGATATATGTAATTTTAGGACCGATATTTTTCAAATTAAATCC
>DIEP01000023.1:0-3207 GCA_002418685.1 Ignavibacteria bacterium UBA5771 | reverse complement strand
GGGGCAATAATAGTTCCATAAGACAAGCCGAGTGCGAATTCATTAGAAATGAACTTACCCATAGGATCACCATTCGCAGAAGTTCTATTAACTTCGCCTAAATTCATAAAAATAAAATTAAAAGCAACAGTTCCCTGCAAATAATCGAAATATTGCCCTATAGTTCCATAGCTATAAAATAAATCCGCATTGAATTGTGGCAGCCAAGGTGAATATGACAATGCTACTTGACGAAATGGGCGAAGTTCCTCATTTTCATCAAAGGGATTCTGCTTGGGGAAATAGTCAAGGAATCCAAGTCCTGCGGGATTCCAATAAATAGCATTAATGTCATCGGCAATAGCAGTGCCCGTTTCACCCATTCCGCTCATTCTTGCATCAGGTGAAATTAATAAAAAGGGAACCGAACTGCCCCCTGCTTGAGCATAAATCTTTGGCTGGGTGGCAATAAAACTAAAAAATAATATTGAAATTGCCCCAATCGCTAGCATTGATTTCTTCATATAAAAAACCTCCAATCTACTTAATTATTATATTGTACAGATTATCTATGTACAATTTCTCCTACTCATTATTTATAAAAAAATTAAATTCTTTCTAATCTCAATTCTTTAAGCTGTTTTTGCATAAAGAATTGAATTATTTTTCTTTCGCAACAATTTCTTGATTTCCAAACTATTTAACGTAAATACCAATTCCAGATTTTGAAACAGTTGAAATTCCCGATGAATTTGTTGCTTTTATTACGAAATAATATGGACCTATCGGAATATCATACCCTAACATATCTTTCCCATCCCAAAATATTTCACAGTAGCCATAATTGCTTGCATTTGCTTTAATATTTCTGACAAACATTCCTAATGCATTGAAAATATTAATTTCAACTTCAATGGGAGGTTCAATATTATGATTAAATGCAATATTTGTGCCACTCTGATTAAATGGATTTGGAAATAAAAAGACGTTTGAAATTATAAAAGTATTTTCTTTGGGTATAACGAATTCAGCTGAATCAACTGAGAAATTATTTAACACATCCCAAGCACGAATTTTAATTTTGTGCTTTCCATCGGATAAATTGTATAAAATTTGTTCCACAGTCGCTGATTTTTTTACATTGTAATTCAATTTCAAATTATTCACTAGACTTATCGAAGCAGGGCTATCATCAATCCACGCTTCAAGATTATGACCAATTCCCAAACCTGTCGTGTTTATTCCACTATCATCAAGCAGATCAACAATCAGCATTGGATTGCGAGATACTATATCTCCATTCTTGAAATTTCGAGAATCAACATATATTTTTATAACAGGAGGAACAGTATCTTCGATTGTACTATTATCAATACCATCAATCATAAATTTTCTGTTTGAACCTTTTGCATATCTATTGTCTTGGGAAATCGCATAAGCGAAAATTCTACCTAAACTATCAGAAAAACTTATATCTTTTGGTAATATAAAATCCATAGAAAATTTGCCATTCTCAATCATCGCAGAGCTTCTATTCAAAGCGCCGCCATATTTTTGAATGTGATATGTAGCTGAATTAGGAACAATATCATCATAAGCTAATTTTATAAAATCGCCATCTGTTAAGGTTGTATAGACAATGCCTGCAAATGTTGGGTCAATTTCATTTGTCTTTGGATTATGAATACTTCCCGAAATCTTTACATGGGACAAACCTTTCAAATGAATTATGTCACTGGAATCAGTAATAGCTATATTATTGATTGAGTCAATTTCCACTTTGTAATTTGGGATATTAAGTGTCATAGTTGGATCGCCAAGCAAGAAATACTTTTGGGAATTTGTATTATAGAACGATTGTTTAACCCGATAGAATATTTCTCCCAGTGTTCTATAATTTCCTGTTGACTCATCAGTAGAAAATAGCTCGTAATAAGTGTTATTTGCAATCGAAGCATTGTCCCAAGCAAGGACAACTCGAGTAGCGGAAAATATGCCAATACTTCCACCTGTTGTGCTGAGAAAAAGATCCTCTGCTCCACTACTAACTCCAGGATCATCAAATCGACCAAAATCACATGTTGCTGCAACAAAGAAAAAGAGTTTGCTCCAATTAGACATTTGTGCAATATGAATATCTCTATCGAACAAATGCTCATGAGCCAAAACTTGCGGATTGCCATGACCAATCCAATTCATTATTACTGCACCAGAAGTATTTATTTTTGCAAGCATTTGCTGCGAAGCTTCGGTTTTTCTTCTTGCTCCTGATATATTCTCCGTAGGGTATTCGGAAAGATAGATTTTATCAGCTGCCATAGTTGATGGAAGATACTTACTGAATATATCTTCTGATTGTGGAATAAAGCTTGTATCATACTCAAAGGGTAATCCATTCCCACCGTAATTATCTCCGGACGGACCGTCATCTGCGAGCAATATTACTCTTGTTCTCCAATCATCGTCTGAAGAAAAATTTTCATAATTATCAATCTTATTAATGCTTTCTAATCCCTGTTGGTCGGTTCGGACGGGTATTCTTCCAATTGCCATATCTATCAGCAAGTCATTACCTTCGACCCGCACTAAATAATCTTCGGTTTCCCAAGATTCATATACTTCATCAAAATCGGTTATATCTTCATCAGATACCTGGTAAGCAGGGACTAAATTTGTTTGCTTATATTGAATATGTCTGTAATCAAAATGTCCATCGCCCCACAATATTACGTATTTAGGTTTATTCTCCCAATTATGATATGCAAAAGAAATATAATCGCGAATAGCAGTTATATCGGGTAATCCCGCATCAAATTCATTATAAATATCATCAGTTGTAACGATAAATACTTTCAAATTGCTGTGGCTTTCGCGATATTCTTTATATTTCTGAGCAGATTTTAGCAATGTCTTGTCGGAAATTAACAATACGTCAGCATTGGCAATCGTTGATTGCAAGTTGCCCATTACAACTTTTTCAAGTTTGGGTGTATTCAATTTTCCTGAAATATAGAATCTATTGAGCGAATCCTTGCTGAGATTTTTTCTAAATACAAAGATTCCGCCCGTATTTGAAATATTATTCAAAAGTTTTGGTTGCCTTATATCAGTAATATCAAAACCAAGCAAATCGCCTGTAAAACCATTAATTGAAAATTCTGTCATTCCTGAAATAGCTGTATCTGCATAAAAGCCAAGTTCATTATTTATTGCATAGAAACTGCGTGG
>DIEP01000139.1 GCA_002418685.1 Ignavibacteria bacterium UBA5771 | reverse complement strand
GGTGGAGAAGATGATGAAAGAGTGAAAGAAGTAGCAAAGTGAGTGGGCAAGAGAACACCCCCCGACCCCCTCTTACGAAGAGGGGGAGATAGGGAAGTTTCCCCACTTATGAAGAGGGGGAATAGGAAAAGTAGAGGGTAATAAGATCGCCACACAAGCTTTGCAATGGCATAGCTTTAGCCGTTATTGCATTTTTGGAATCGCCAAAATGATATTGTCTCGACTTTAAAATTACCTATTTTCTAAAATGCGTTGCCGATACCAAAATTGATTTGTGTGGTGGAGAATGGTTTGCGTTGTTTCAAGGGGTCATATAAGGGGAAAGCAAAATCCAACCTAATTGGTCCAATAGGTGTTTGATAACGAAGTCCTGCACCAACTCCCACAGCAAGTTTTGTAATATAATCAGATAAAGTTATCTCATAGTCTGTGTTCTCAACAAACCAATGGAATGAATTCCCAAAGTCCAAAAATAGAGTTGTCCCCATATTTGCAATAACATTTGCTAATGCGGAACTTAATCCTGGAATGTTTCCAAAACGAAAACGGAATTCGGCGCTTCCTTCAATTATTACACCATTTCCAACAAAATTTTGGAGAAAATCAAGTGTGTTTGCTGACATAGTCGAGTCGGCAATCGGCTTTGCATACCTTAATTTCCTTGCAGGCCATGCACGCACACTATTAGGACCTCCCGAAAAGAATTGAATATTGAGAGGAACAAATGAATTTCCTTTCTGCAGAAGAGTGATGCCACCGAATTTACCTTTGAATGCAAAAACTGTAGATGGACTCATCGTAAAATATTGACTATGACTGAATTGAAAACGAACATAGCGAGAAAGACCTGATAAAGGTTCAAAGAAAAATAAAGGATTCCACCCATCAACTCCAATGAAAGTAATATAACCATTCGTTGGTGATAAGATATTATTTCGAGAGTCGCCTGTAATAGAAAAACCTATTGAATTTGAAGTGAGCCAATGCGACGTTGGATTTGAAAGATAATCTGCCATATTCTGATAAAGAATAAACGCCTGCATAATATTTGTTGTGTCTTGTGAAGTTTTTGCCGATGAATAAGCTTTACTCATCGATTCAGCAAATTTGATTGGTTCTTCACGTGTGAATTGAAAATCAACACTTCCGCGATCGAAGTATGTTATTTTTGGAAATTGAATAGGAAAACTCAATGGAAATGAATATGATGCAATTCTGAAATAATTATTCATCAACCTTTGAGAATACATTAAACTCGAAGATAATGAAATTCGCGAATTGGCAATTGTCCATAAAATTGGTTGCGAAAATTTAAATCCTATTTGACCTTCAAACTCAAATGTTCCCGTTGAAATTGTTGCGCTTATATCCTTGATATAAAGATTAAAAAATGGCGAGAAATCCTGTGCTGCATTAAATATATTGCGATGATGATAATAAGCTTCTAATCCGAAGTTTAATAAATTATCAATTCGTGTTTGATTAAAAGAGAGACCTGTATTCCACTCTTGCTGTTTCCGATATACTAAATAAGCTAAGAAATTCAATGTCGAGTCATTTTGCATTGCAAAACGCGAACTTGTGTCAATTGCAACTATCTCAAATGTTCCAAGAGATAAAAGATTATTGCTTGATTTTACAACATTATCATTACTTGCCCATTGGTCTGGTCTCAGATCCATTGATTTATTTTTAATTTGAAATGCTAATTTAGGCTGACCTCTTGTTGAATCAATGAAATCGACTCTTCCAACTTTATATCTATTCCCGCAATTTACAGGGACTAACACTCTATCCTTTAAAGAATTTGTATCGATAACAACTATGGGTTGCGAAGTGCTTGCAAAGAAATAACCATTATTTTTTAGAATATTGGAAATTTTTTGAATTTCAATGGCAATTTCTTGTTCGTTGAATTTTGCATCTCTCTTGATGGACCGACTTCGTTGTATTTTATTACTCGTTTCGGAATCAACATTCTCCAAACCTTGATATATAATAGAATCGATTGTGTATTGTAGCCCTTCGGATACTATAAATTTTAATATGTTATTTGCACTATCATTTAAAGGAAAAAATGAATAATTAACTTTTGCAAAATGAAATCCATTCATTTTATAAAAAGTCTCAATCGAGATTGCATCTTCTTCTACAATTTTTTGATTGAAAAAAGGAACTTCTTTTCCAAGAATATCCAAACCATATTTGAATTTCCCCATTAATAATCTTGGTGTCGCACGATTTTTTTCAAATTCTTTATAAAATGACTTAAAAAATCTATATGGTAAATTCCCGCTTGTTGATTGAGATTGAATAACTGATTGTAATTCACCTTCTTTGAAGGATTTTATACCTTCAAAATTAATATAATTGATTTCATATAAATTTTTATTTAATGTGGATGGAACTAGCTCCGGGGAAATTATGTTGTTCGAAATTTCATCACTAGAAATACTTTCTTGATTTATATTTTGTGAAAATAAATTAAGCAAGGGAAATATCAACAATATAAATACTATTAGAAGTATCTTTAAAATGAAAATATCTTTATATTTAAATAAGTTAATCAACATTAGCACTATCGATTGCAAATTGTATAAGTCTGTATTTTTTTTGTTTTTTCGATTGGATTGACCTGTTCCTCATTACTTGGTTAGCTTTAATTTCTAAATAATCAATTGATTGCAAAATTCTAAAGTCCTCGAATATCTCTTCATACTTCGAATCCTTGACACTACAAATATCATATAGATAATGCA
>DIEP01000097.1 GCA_002418685.1 Ignavibacteria bacterium UBA5771 | reverse complement strand
CCACCATTATCTGTTCTTAAGATTACACCTCTATCGCCAACAGCAAAACCTGTATTAGTATTTATAAATGTAACAGATTCAAGTCTGTATGGTGTTGGAGAGGTTGGATAAATCCATTTTGTACCACCATTTTCGAATTTCACGATAGTACCAAAATAGCCTACTGCCACTCCATTGTTAGCATCTGTCCAACTTGTACTGAGCAATTTATCACTTGTTTGGAGAGTTCCCTCCCAAAATTGGGTTGCTCCACTTCCGCTTTGTGATGCAAGAATGTCATCATCGATATTTGATTTATTATCAATGAAACGTGTCAGCATCGATGCAGTAGCTGGAATACCTGAAACGCCATAAGTGAATATATCATTACGTGACGAATAGCCATCAACTAATCCTGTATTTGGATCGAAGTTAGCAGCATCAACATCAGAAAGGAAATATCGTTTTGCTTCATTTGTTGGATTAATAATTGCTAAAGCAGCTCCATTTCCATTTCGAACTTCATTACCATTAAATTCAACTCCTTTGAAAAGATTGGGTTCTGCGTTCAATGAATAAATGGCACCACCACCACGAATTTCTTTACGGTTTTCGCCTTGAATATTAACACCAACTTTATTTTGCAAAAATCGAGTACGGATAATTTGCACTGTTCTTAAGTTCAATGGAGTATCTTCATCAGAAGGAACTGCAACATGAATTGCACCACCTGAAAATCCTGCTGTATTTTGGTCGAATACGACTTCATAATTTCCATCATATCCAATTAAAGCGCCGGACTGAATACCGCCTGAACCAGCGATCCAGAAGTTACGGTTTGTATAAATAGCACCGCCCCAAGCGATTGCTTTATTTTCATTAAATTTCACATCAAAGCCAAAATTACGAGCATCGAGTGGTAAATCCGTTCCACCAATGATTGGTGATTGTTCAGGAAATGCATTACCATCGACATAGATAGCTCCACCCGCACCTGCACGGTTATCATAGAACAATGTTCTATTGTTATAATCAGCGCGTTTCGGACCGCCTCGCACTTGTAATCTATTTTGACTATTTTCCACATAGATAGCACCACCAAGTGAATAATATCCACTGTAAGTACCGTCTGTCATATAAGGAGTATTTGTTTCATTTTGTGATAAATCTCCCGCAATAATCAAAGAAGTATAATCGCCTAAATAAATTGCTCCACCTCTTGATCCTTCGCTACTTCCCGCATTTTGATAGTTAGCTGCAAAGTTTCTGTATGCAACAAAAGCATCTTGTTTGGAGAAATTAACAACATTATTCGCGATTTTGATACTATTATTTACGCCAAGACCTACTTCAATTTGTCTGTTTTCATCTTGACCTTGAATATAAATAGCTCCACCGAATGCACCATTGCCAAATTTTTGTGGAAATGATGCCGGATTATTTAAGTCATCAGTAACAATTGGCACTCCATCAATTGTAGTAGAAATAACATTTGCAATTTGAACAAAGTTCCTATCAAATGTTAAATTACGCATACGTCCTAAGTATAATGCCAATCGAGCATCGTCATAAGCACAACGCTCAACATCAGTTAGTGGTTCAGCGACTGTTTCATCAATATTATCAATCCTCAAAACAGGATTATGCTCAAGAATTGAGGAAGGAGTTAAATCTCTATCTGTTATATTTGGATTTTTATCTATTGGATAATATCCAAGATTTGCACTTGGAATTGGAAATCCGGAAACAGATTGTAAAATTTGAAGAGCTCCACCACGATAGCGAGCCATATTATTTTTGAACTTAACATCAAGCAACCATGTTCTTGATGAATAAGTTGTTAAAGCACCACCAGAGCCATTATTAAGTTCTCTTAAGCTTTTGTTAACTTGAGATGCCCAAGGCAATGATGGATTATAATAATCTGTTCTATCAACAGTTGTATCCTTTCTGAACCCATTGAATGATGCATTACGGAAGAATGCAGCACGGGCGCCAGGAAGAACAATTATATGGCCCCATTCACGAGAGAAATTAGAAACGGGGGAACCCATAAACTTAATTTCACTGTTAACAACATTAATTGGCTTTTGGTTTAGTCTTGTCCAAGGGGACATTTTAAGATTCACATCAGAATTTGCTTGTGCAAGCCTTGCAGCATTCCACATAATTGCATGTTCAAATGTGACGACTATTAAATTATTGTTACCTTGATAATTCCCGCCTACGGTAGCTGGATCTGTTGGGTCAACAAGATCAACTATTCTTTTGTTTAGAGTATCGAACACAACATTGAAAATATAGTTGTATTTTGATGGATTAACTGTAATATCGCGACTTGTACCTACTGATATAGTGCTTCCTCCACTACGATAAAGGAAATAGCCTGGGTCAGCATAGCCATCATTATATGGTGAACCCGGTGCAATTGGATTAAGCCCCCCTGGGTTTGCCGTATAATTTGCAGATGCGAAGCCGTCAGCTATAATTCTTCCGCCGGTTGAATCTATGATTCTTCCATTTGGATAGAAGTACACTGTTGTACCTGGCTCTATAATCAAAGTACCGCCGATAACGTAATCTCGGTCGATTACATACGCCGAGTCCTTTACAAATACCCTGACATCTCCTGGTGAAACTCTCCCCGAGACGAATGCCTGCGGTTGCGCATAGCTTTCGGCTGCTGTAAGCACTCCCAGAATTAACAACAGGATACTGAAGCGAAACAAACGTTTCATAACACCTCCATTATTTCTATTATTTTTAAAATTATTTATTATCATATTTATCTCTTTTGTTTAAACTCACTAATCAATAACTATGCCAAGGCGTGAAAGATTCGCCTTAGCTATGTCCGAATACTCCGAGTTCGGACTTAAATTTATAACTTTCGTATAATCTTCTTTTGCAAGGTCTACTTTCTTTAATTGTTCTAAGCATATAGCTGAAAAAAGTAAATACCTTGCTTTATTTTCATCATCAATTGCATATTCGCTTGCTTTTGAATAATGCTCAGATGCTTTTTCAATTTGTTGATTCATCTCATAAGCACATCCCAATCCTGCATTTGCACCTTCAAGCACATTAAAATCATCGCCCTTCAATGAAATTTCAAAATATTCAATCGCCTTCTGAGGTTGATTCATTTTCAAATAGCAATTACCTGCCAACACTGATGCTAGCTTCCCAGATTTTGTCCCTTTGTAATTATTAACAATATAGGTCAACCCGTATATTTGTTCGCCACGCATTGTCTTGCTTTTATCTCCATCGAGTGCAGTTTTATACTCTTGTGTGTCAATATATGTATATAGTCTTGACAAATACAAAGATGCTTGCTTTTCTTTTTTATCACTCGATCCCGTAGTAAATATTATTAAAAATACAGCAACTATTACTACTGCCAGCCCACCAATAAAATAATATAAATTATCTTTTATATAATTGATAACATTTCTCTCTTGAATCTCTGGCGATTCTTTGGTATGAGATAATTTTGGGTCTATTGTTTCTTTTATCTTTTCTTTTTTCATATTCCTATTTTTTCGATTCTTTACATTCGCTCTTCAGACGTACGCCCGAAGGGACTCGAACCCTTAGCCTTTGGAACCGGAATCCAACACTCTATCCAATTGAGCCACGGGCGCTTTTTATTCTTTTAATAATACAAAATTATAATATTCAATCAAATATAAAACTAATCATCTAAGCATTTTTGTTGCTTTTATTGAAAATTATTGATATTCTTGTCCTTCGTTATTAACAGTGTCAATTAAATTACACAAAATAATCTCCAAACAATTTCTGATAATTCAGAACTTCAAATTTAAGAAAATAATTTAAATTATCATTAATATTTCTAAAAATTATAAACTTGAAGAATCGCCTGTTTGACGTCATTTGCATTTGGTAAAATTGCATTTTCATAATTTTTAGCAAATCCAACAGGTGAGAATTTTGCACCGACCCTCATCACAGGTGCATCCAAATACTTGAAGGCATCTTTTGCAATTTCTGCAGCAATCTCTGCACCGAATCCGCTCACTAATTTATCTTCGTGAGCAATCACAATACGATTAGTCCTTTTTATCGACTCAATTACTGTATCTTTATCCCATGGTGCTATGCTTCGCAAATCGATTACCTCTACTTCAATGCCCTCTTTTGCAAGTTCTTCAGCTGCTTTTATACTCAAATGAACAGCTGTGCCATAAGTGACAACAGTCACATCCTTACCTGCACGGCGCACCCTTGCTTTTCCAAATGGAATCATATATTCCTCTTCGGGCATGACAGTATATGCATCTCGATTATTATACAAATATTTGGGTTCAAGAAATAATGTCACCCCTGCGGAACGTATAGCATTCCGAAGCAAGCCCGCAGCATCATCGGCAAAGGCGGGTTGGACTATCCTCAAGCCTGGAAGTGTTGAAAAAGTTGCTTCGAGATTTTGAGAATGGTATAATCCACCTTGAATGTAGCCTCCACTTGCCAATCTTAATACAAAATTTGGGTGGAACTTGCCATTACTTCTCCAATAATCATGTGATGCTTCCACAAGCTGCTCCATTGCGGGCCAAAAATAATCAGCGAATTCTGCACCTTCAATTACAACCCGTATGTCATCGCGATATCGTGTAAATCCATTGGCAGTGCCAACAATGCTATCTTCTGCAATCGGCGAATTCCAAACTCGATTTGGACCGAACTCTTCGGGTATACCTTTCACTACGTTGAAAACTCCGCCTTTTTCTATATCTTGTCCCCACATATACGTGTCAGGATTTCTGCGAAATTCACTCTTCAATGTTTCATTAATTGCTTGCAGCATCGACACTTTTTTACCTTCTCGATTTGAATCATTTTCAACAAAATTCTCGCCATTATATTCGGGTTCAGGAACTAAAAATAAATTCCATTTCGAACCATCTGCATCGGGTTGAGCTTCTGCCCAATCTGCTGCTTTGAAAATGAGCTGTTTATTTTCATCTTCGATTTTTAAAATATCATTTTCAGATAATATTCCCCTATTTAATATATTGTAACGGAATTGCATAAGTGGATCGCAACGCTTAACCTCGGTTAATTCTTCCTTGCTTCGATACAATTCGTGTCTATCGGAATTCGAATGAGAACCAATCCTATCACACTCTGCATGCACAACTGCTGGTCCCGCTCCTGAAAGCACATATTCTCGGGCTTCTTCTAATGCACGAAGAGAATCAAATGGATCCCTACCATCGCAATTGATTATTTTCAAATTTTTAAACCCAATCAAATTGTCGGATACCCTTGTGTTTGCAGATTCATCAGAAACGGGAACTGATATACCATATTTATTATTTTGAATCACAATCACAACAGGTAATTTTTCAAGTGTGGCTGTATTAATCGCTTCGTAAAAATAGCCTTCAGCAGTTGAAGATTCGCCAATCGAAGCATAAGCAACAGCATCATCTTTATATTTCTTTATCGCCCGGGCGACTCCCACTGCATGCAATGTATGATTAGAAACTGCGCTTGAAACATTTTGTATACCGATTTCTGGTTTTGCAAAATGATTGCTCATGTGCCTTCCACCTGATGATGGATCACTATCCTTACTCAGTCCATTTAATATAATTTCTTCAGGAGTTAGCCCCGCTGCCAAATTCGTCAGCATATCCCGATAGTAAGGAAATAGGAAATCCTTCTTTTGTCGAAATATTGTGCCAAGTGCCAGCTGAATCCCATCGTGGCCTGCAAATGGTGCATGATAGGACCATCCTTTAGCCATTTTTAGATAATTGGATGCTTTTTCGTCCAGTTTGCGACCGAGATGATTTAATCTATAATATTTTATAACAGTATCATTGTCGAAACCCGAGAAATCAAATTTGCTGATAAGATGAACTTCAACTTCTTTCCCTTGATAAGTCATTTTTACAATAGGTTTATTATCCTCAATTATTGGAGCATCATCATTTGATTTTTTGGATTTATTTTGCTTAGTTGCTTGATCTATTAAGGAATTAGTTTGCATAAAACACCAAACTTAGTTATTAATAAATTAATAGTTTAATTCGTTAATAACTATTATAAGCCAAAAAAATTGTAAAATTTATTTTGAAAGGAATAAATGAAAAACAAAAAGAATGTGCTGACCACAGTTTGAATATTATTATTACTAATCAAGCGTAATTGTAAGAAAGATATTTTTTTTCTATATCGATTTCACTAAATAAACATTTTTTGAAAGATACTATTTAATTTCTTATCAATATTGCCATTAAATTGTCTATGTGGTATTCCAAGTTTCTCCAATACAGTTGAGAATCTTTTATATCCATCTTTGCTTCTAAGCTCAACCCACTCACAATTTAATTGTTCTGCTTGTTTTTTATTTAAATCTGAAAGTTTATCTGCTATTAAAATGCTACTTTCTCGAGCAAATATTGCGTCGGCACTTTCGGGATTTCCCTTGCCCATTAGTTTTACCTCACAGCGATAAAATTTACTATCGTTAATTAAATAAAAGTCCACTTCTCTCATTGACTCGGGAATTCGAGTTTGATTATAATGCTCGTCAGGAACATTGTAAATTTTGCAAAGCGTAAACATTAAATATTTCTCAACACTTTTACCAGCAGTACTCCACAATCCTCCACGCAACTCAGATCTCTTCACTGCAAGTGTATTAATAACTATTAAACTTTCACTAATATTTAAATTGACACTTACTTCTCTAAATTTTATAGTAAGCTTTAAATCTAACTCGCGTTCAATCTCTGTTAACTCTTTTATAGATTTGTAAAGTGCGGCATAATGTTCATTTGATGCTTCAATTACTATCTCTCGTTTTGCAGTATTATACATATTAGTAATAGTCTTTTTGTTCAAACCTGAGCTAATTGCAATTTCATTCGATGAAAGATTTGGATTTAGAAATTCTTGTTTGTACCAATCAACAGTTATATTTTCATTCTTTAATTTAGCATCAACAATTTTCTTGAAATAATCAATTGCAAATTGAAGAAATTCTGCATCGATCAAGTTAACTATTTCAATTCGATAATCTTCTCCCTTAATGAGTTTTCGAATAACATCTTTAATCACTTGGTCTTTAAGTGTCATTTATTTTCCTCAACAATTTTAGAGAATTCCAACATTGTATAAAATTTTGGTAAGAAGAGTGTATCAAAAAAGCTTTCCTGTGCAATATTTTCTTTCATGCGTACTATATATTTTTTTGAAATTTCAGTAGAAAAGAAAAATCGGTCAAGCAATTGAGCTGCTTTGCAAAAAGTACCACTTCCACCAAATGGATCAAATACTAAATCATTCTTAAAGGAATAGTATTTAATAACTTTCAAACACAATTCAAGTGGGAAAACTGCTGTATGTGTCCTATCAAATGTAGGATCAATAAACCAAGTGTTTGATTTATCAATTTCTCCGTGCACTTTACTTGCCTTCACTGTCTCATCATCATATTGCTTAATATTCCAATCAATGAGCTTATTTGTTTTCTTCCGATAAACCATTATATATTCTGTAACAGCATTTGGTTTATACGCTAATGGTTTCCTATGCTGGCGAAATCCCGAATTTCTATCTTTCGCACTTGCCTCTGGTTTTATCCAAACAATATCATCAATAAATTCCCATCCCATTTCTATAAGGAAAGGATGAATATCAAATGGAATAGGGTATCTTTTACTTGAGTATTGTCTGCCAACTCTTGGAATAATAATTGGAGAAGTATTTAATATGAAATATCTGCCTTCCTTTGTGATACGATAAACTTCTTTAAAGACATCTCGAAGAAACTCCAAATATTCATTATAACTTTGATAAATTGAATAATCGCGTGCATTATAATAAGGCGGTGAAGTAAAAGTAAGATGAATTGATTCATCCTCTATCAATTTTAATACTTCCAGCACATCTCCATTAACAACCACATTTTTAAGATAATCGGGCGATTTGGAATGCTCTCTATGAGGTTTATTCTCAGAAATATTGTAATATTTCTCTTCAATTACAGTTTGAATTACTTCATTTGGATGATTGACTAATTCTTTTAATTTATTTTTAATTAGCTCATTATCTTTAAAAACTAATAGACCTCTTATTACTTGCAAGATTACTTTAGGGTCAGGATCATTTAATCTGTCAATCAAGATTGGTATAGCCTCGTTAGTTCGCATTCTTCCAATCGAAGATATTGCTTCTCTTCTTACCATTGTATTTTCATCATGAAGAGAAATATCGTTAAGAAGATTTAAATATTTCTCATTACACAATTTACCAATATTTTTTATTGCAAGAAGTCTTATCTTCTCGTTTGGATGTTTAGTGAGCGGAACAAAATATTTTCCATCAAAATTTTTAGGTAATCGACCCAATTTATTTAATGCAAAGGCAAGAGTTTTTATATCATTAGATGGATTTAAGTATTCTAATAATTCTCCATTATTTCCATTTATTAGACCATTTAATTTATCTTTTGTTAAATTCATTTTCCATCTGTTATTATTATTACAAATTTAAATAAATTTTCACTTCTGTCTAATTCTAATTAATAAGATATTTAATTTAAAAAAATAATAGAGGATAATATCAGTTGCCTTTTATTCCGAGAGCTTCTCGGGAGAGAATTTCTCATCTAAAATTGCAGCAAGTTTTTGCAGGACTTCGGGTTGGTCATAAAATCCCGAATGAAGTTTATCAATAAATGGCTTCACTTCAAGCAAATCGGGGCTTGTTTCCAGTTTATCTTTCGATGATTCCTTCACATCAGAATTATTTTCTGCTTTATCAAGTTTTTTAGTTATATTTGATGATTCATTTAATAAAGCTTGTTTCTGAGTATTGATAGGTTTGATTTCCATAATATTTTCCTATTTTTGATAGATTAAAACTGATTTTACTGAATTTAAGGTTTTAAGCTTTTCAGCTAAAATCTCTAATTTTGTTTTCATTAAGTTCAAATTATTACCATCGTTTTCCTGCAAGTGCATAATTATGCGTTTCCATTCATCTTGATGTCGAGCAATCTCTGATTTACCTATATCTGACATAACAAATTCGTTCAGTTCCGATAGCAATTTACCCTTCTGTTCGTAAAGTAATTTAATATTGTCTGTATCAGTTGAATTTACACCATCTCCTTTCATCAATAGTAAATGGATCTCTCTTGTAGTGTTTTCTATATTATTCAGGCATTGCACAGCGTCTTCAAATTTTTGCATCTGCAACCTGTCCATTTCCGAGCAATTCAGCAACTAATCGAGATATTTTTAAAGCAATTTCAGATGGTATTTGCCTTATAACTTTTTCAGTATCGGAATCAATTATTTTTAGGACCATCTTATTTGTTGATTCATCCAACCTGAATTCAAGCGATATATTCTGTTCGTCGAGGATATTTTTTAATGTATCAGCAAGTTCATTATAAGAAACTTTGTTATCCTTTGCTGCTTGGGAGCCAAGGTCATTTTTTTCATTTGATTTAATATTTGCAGTTGACATAGATCGCTGAGCCAATTCTTGATTACTCTCGTTATCAGAAGCAGTTTTTGCTTTATAAGTGGGGTCGAGTATTATTGCTTGAACCCCCGTAATTGCATTAATCATAATATTACCTCACAATTAATATTTTAAATCCTTAATATCCATAAGTTGAAGTTGATGTTGAACCCAAAAATGAACTCATCATGCTAAACTGTGATTGCGCTGTATAGTATGAATCGAGCAACGTTGTGTATTGCTTTCGCATTGCTTCTGTTTGTGAATCAATCTTTGCTTGAGTATCTGAAATCCGTTTGTCATATCTTGTAATCTGATGATTGAGTGAATCTCTCCTGCTTGAAATCAATCCATTAGAGCCTTGCAGGTTATTAATCATTCCATTAACTTTTGAGATAATCCCATCAGAAGTTGTGAATAAATCAGCAACTTTTTGTGGATTATCTTTCAAATATGCTTCGAGTTTCTTTGTATCGGATAAAACAAAATTTCCGCTATCATTAACTGTTATACCCAAATCAGTCAAATATTTAGGTGATTTCTCATCTGTGATTGAAGCCACTTTTGTTGAAACAAGTGATCGAATATTAGACCTCAATAGACTTATTGTGGATTCGCTGCGAAGAATGGATATATCTGAACTAATCAAATTTGTTATATCATTAAGCGAAGATAGAACTGTGTTAATAAGATCTTTAACAGCAGCTGTATTCACTTGTGTCGTTAAAACCACGGGTTGATCTGTTGATTCCTGAGGTTTCACTAAATTAAGTGTCAATCCTGTTATAACATCAGAAATAGCATTCGAAGCACGGTAGACATTGACTCCATTTACGGTCAGTTTGGCATCCAATGTATTGAAATCTGCTTGAATGAAACCTGCACTATTATCAGTTGCAAGAGTTCTTGCAGTTGAGCCCGCCCCAAGGCTTGAATCAATACCTAAAAGTCCTAGCATACCTTCCGAATCGGTAAATTTAATGTTGTTTGTTCCACCTGTTGATTTCGACGAAAGTGAAAGCCGCGCTGTTGAAGTTGTATCTTTTACTACCGTAGCATTAATTCCAATATCTTCAGTATTATTGATTGCCGTTGTAATCTTTTGCAAAGCTTGGTCATTTGTTTCGGTGCCATCGAATGATACAGTGACATTTTTCACTGTTCCATTAATATCAATGCCAAAAGTTTTATCGCCTGCACTAATACCGAAATTATCTGTGAGAGCCATTTGTTTGGAAATGAGCACATCGCTTGTGGCAAGACGATTCACCATTATGCTTGCTGTTCCTGTAAATGCTCCGCTTGTCGCAGAAGCAGTCATTACGTTTGTGTTCGAACTTGTTACGGTTTTTGCAGCAAATTGGCTATCAATCGTGCTAAGCTTTGTAAATAAGCCTATATTGTTAGTAACAGAATAAGTGCCAAATTTATCAAGGTTAGAAACAAGAGAGTTGAGTTTTGAATTCAGGTTATTATAAAATACTTGTGTCCTTTGCAATGAATATTTTTGGGTATTTAAAGTGTCAATTTTGGGTTGTTCTGTTGCTCTGTATGAACTAAGCAACGCATCAATTTGCGTTTGCGAAGTAGAACTTGACGAACTTGATACTGAACTAATATCTGCCATAATCACACCTCTATCTATTCAACTGGCTCCAAATTAAAAGCTTTCGCCCATGTTTCTCTTAGTTCTTTGATTATTGCTAATGCTTCATCATATCGCTTACGGAAAATTGCTCTCTGACAGTACTCATAAAGTCTGTATAAGCGAGTCGAGGTTTCTTCGTATTCAAAATTCAGCGAACTCATCAATTCGATTAATACCCTGTTCATTTTTTGAATGTCGCCTTTCTTATTTGCAAGAATAAATAAATCATACATTTTCAGGATGATTTTCTCCTTGCTCCAAGACATAACTTCTTGCTCTAAATATGCAGGAATTTTGCCTTCTGAAGGATTGCCTGTATATAATTTTTGAGCTGCAAGTTTTTGAGAAGCATCTGGCATATCACTATCCCTTTCATTAATTTAATATATCACTTTCCAAATAATGTTACTTCATTAATTATAATTATCGACATATTTTGAAAATTGTTTAATTTTATGCAAATTACTTTGCATTTTTTGTATTGGCAAATATTATACCAATATCAGAGCATTATTTATTGAATAAGGACTTCCCTCTGTTTATCACTTGCTGAGCTATTTCTTTGGCAAAATTTAGATCAGTTTGTCCTGATACCGTCACAGATAAAAAATATCTGTCATTCAAGCTATAATTCACATTAGTAATTTTATCCACTTTATTAATTTCTTCATATACCCAGCTATCTTTCACATCAGCAAATTGCGAAACTTTTTGGTAACTCTCCTCATTATCTGATTCTATTCCAAAGTTTTTCCACATACTTGAACTCGTCATTAGACCAAGCGAAGTATTATAATCATAAAGTTCGATTGAAACTTCATTATTTTGAGCATCTTTAAAAGATTTGCTTGCAGTGGAATATTGCGCCCCGGAAACAGTTAAATTTGTGCCTTCAGGCTTTTCTGCTTGCCATCCCGTAATATCAGGAATAAATGTAAGCAACACTTTGTAATCGGTTGCAATGGTATCGCCTCTTTTTTTCCTTTCTTCAAGCTTCTTTTCTGCTTGGTCCATCTGCTTATCAACTTTATCGCCCCTTTCAATAATTTCATCCATAGATATCTCATCTAATTTTTCTTCCTCTTTTTTCCCACAACTAATAAAGAGGGCAAGTGCAAAAGAACAAACGAAGAACAATACTAAATACTTCTTCATAATACCCCTATTTTAAAATAGCTAAATTAATAAATATTTTCGTAATATTATTATATATTTCACATTAAATAAAGAAGAACAGTCATTGCAAAAAATAATATTTCCGAAGCACTCTCAAAATATAGAAGAATTTGCTCCATCGCTTGCAATGACTGTTGCTCATTTATTTAATCACGCTTCTGTATCGATTTGAGCTCGCTGAAGCTTATCGGAAAAATCTACATAAATTGTCTTCCATTCGGTGAAAATATCAAATACCGTCCATCCACCTTCGCGATGACCATTGCCTGTGCCTTTAACTCCACCAAACGGCATGTGCACTTCTGCTCCAATAGTCGGGGCATTGATATAAGCAATTCCCGCTTCGATTTGGTGCATAAATTGGAAAGCATAATTTATATTTCGCGTATATATCGATGAAGATAATCCAAAGTTCACAGAATTTGCTAAATCAATTGCATCATCAAACGATTCAGCCTTTGAAATAGATAAAATTGGACCAAATATTTCCTCTTGGAAAATTCGCATATTCTTCGTCACATCAATAAATATAGTTGGTTCAAAGAAATATCCATTTGCTAAATCACCATCTGTTGCACATTTGCCACCAAGTACAAGTTTCGCGTCCTCCTTTATTCCTATATCAACATATTTTATGCAAGTATCCAATTGCGCTTTATGAATAACAGGACCGACGTCTGTGCTATCCTTCAAGCCATCACCCAAACGTAATTTGGATGTTTTTTCAATAAGTTTGCTAATGAATTCATCATAAATATCTTTATGCAAAATCAATCGTGAAGTGGCTGTGCAACGTTGCCCTGTAGTTCCAAATGCACCCCAAAGCACTCCTTCCAATGCAAGATCCATATTTGCATCAGCCATCACAATCTGAGGATTTTTTCCACCCATTTCAAGAGAAATTCGTTTATTGAGGCGACCACAGATTTCACCAAGCTTCGTTCCAACGTCAGTTGAACCCGTAAAGCCAACAACTTTCACGTCGGGATGTTCCACTATCATATTTCCCATGTATCCCTTTCCCAAAACAACATTGAAAACTCCGGCGGGCAATCCTGCTTCCTCCAGGACTTCGGCAAACATTACTCCTGCATGGGGAACATCCTTGGAAGGTTTGAATACAACTGTATTGCCTGCTGCTAATGCGGGTAATATTTTCCATGATGGAACTGCAATTGGAAAATTAAACGCCGTGATAACACCAACAACACCGATTGGCACTCGCATTGACATATTCATTTTATTGCGAAGTTCGCTCGGAGCATTATAACCAAACAATCTCCGTGTTTCGCTTGCTGTATAATACGCGGTATCAATTGCTTCTTGAATATCCCCTTTTGTTTCGAGAACGGGCTTCCCCATTTCTCGAGTCATTTTCCGGGCAATCTCCTCTTTTCTACGAGCAAATATATCACCTGCTTTTTTGATGTATTCGCCTCGGATGGGTGCAGGGACTTGGCTCCACTCCTTGTATGCTTCTTTTGCTGCTGCAACAGCATCATTGACGTCTTCTTGACCTGATTCAGGAAATTCTCCAACTATATCGTTAATATTTGCAGGATTAATATTCTGAAAATACTTGCCTGATTTGGGTTCTACCCATTTCCCATTAATAAAATTCTTAAATCTTTCCATTTTTCTTGTTTATTTTAAATTTAAAATTCAAAATTAACAAATTTAAACATTTGAATATTTGAGAAATAATTATAAATTAGATTTGGAAATCTTATTTTATTTATTTCTTTTTCGTCATAATCATTTCAATCAAGAAAATAATTGAAAAATGAATAAATCGCGTGTATTAGTGCAAATGTCTGGTGGTGTGGATTCCACCGTTGCTGCTGCCAAACTTGTCGAGCAAGGCTTTGAGGTTATTGGTGTAACGTTTGCACCGTATGAACCGAAACAAATCACTTGCTGTTTTTCTGAAACAGATGCAAAAATGGCTTGCGATAAGTTGGGAATTCGGCATATCTATTTAGATTTGAAGGAATTATTCCAAAGGAATATAATCGATTATTTTTTGTCGGAATATATGCAGGGGAGGACGCCTAATCCATGCACAAAATGCAATCCTGAAATCAAGTTTGGGCGTATTCTCGAGCTTGCTGATGAATTGGATGCATATTGGCTTGCAACGGGGCATTATGCAAATGTTCGATACGATGAGAATTTGCAAAGACATATAATTTATCGCTCCGAAAATAAGAGCAAGGACCAGACTTATGTGCTTTGGGGACTTAAGGAAGAACAAATCTCCAGGATCAAATTTCCAATTGGAAATTATGATAAAACTGATACGCGTGAAATTGCTAAGCAACTTGACTTTATGAACTTTGATAAGGACGAATCGCAAGATGTGTGCTTCATCCCATATAATAATTACAAGGATTTTCTTTATCAAACACAAGAAGAAACTATTGATAAGCTCCAAGATGGCTATATTGTCTTCCACGGGAAAATAATGGGCAAACACAAGGGCTATCCTTTTTATACAATTGGGCAAAGGCATGGGCTTGGCATTGCTTATTCGGAGCCATTATTTGTTAAACGGATTATTCCCGAAACCAATACCATCGAAATTGGGACTGAAGATGAAATATATAGTTCGGGATTGATTGCCCATTCCGTAAATTTGATTAAATATGATGATTTATCAGAACCGAAACTTTTTGAAGTAAAAATCAGATATAACGGTAAGGGTTCAATGGCATATTGCCAAATAACTGAAGATGGGAATCTGCATGTGCAATTCCTTGAAGCAAAGAGTGCAATCACGCCAGGGCAAAGCATTGTAATGTATGAAAATGATGACCTTGTCGGCGGAGCAATAATTGAGAAGCAGATTGAATCGGAATGATCCTTAATTTGCCATAAACAAGTATGGCAGGTTCTGAATCTACACAAACAGTATACCCATTTCTCTGAACTTTGATTTATCAGATTTTTTTCCTCAATCAAGGGGATTTAGGAGCTATGCAAATTCCTTTTCACGCACAAATTAATTCGTGAACTATAAATAATGGATTCTTGCGCCGATGGGAACTTCAGTGCTACTGCTTTTGCCTCACGATGGCTGCTCTTTATTTTATATGAGAATATATTTCTTTTAATTCTTCAACGATATTTCCCAATGAAATGTATAATCTTTCATTGGTCTGCCTTAATTTTATTTCTGCATTACCATTGGCGATTGTTTTATTGCTGATTATAATTTGGATGGGAATTCCAATTAAATCTGCATCATTAAATTTCACTCCGGCGCTTTCTTCTCGGTCATCCCAAAGCACTTCAAAACCGCTACCCTGCAATTCTGCCATTAATTTATTCGAATACTCAGCGACTTCGGGAAATTTTGTTTGATTAATCGAAATCACGTGCATATCGAATGGTGAAAGTGCCTTTTTCCAAACAATCCCTTTCTCGTCATAGTTTTGCTCGATAAATGATGCTATGATCCTTTCTACGCCGATACCGTAGCTTCCCATTATTATTGACTTTTCAGAGCCATCTTTATCTAGAAATTTTGCCCCGAGAGCATCAGAATAGCGAGTTCCTAATTTGAAAATATGACCAAGTTCAATTGTTTTGGAAATTCTAATTGGCAAACCATTGATTGGCGAAGGTTCCCCTTCATTCACAGTTCGCAAGTCATAATACTCATCAATTTTGCAATCTCGAGTAAAATCTATATTCTTAAAATGATAGCCATCTTTATTTGCACCACTTACCAGCCCATTGGAATCTTGAAGAAGCTTGTCGGCAATTATTTTCATCTTGGTTTTCAGATTGATTGGACCAATCGATCCTGCATTTGCACCTGTATATTTCAACAATTCATCAGCTTCGGCGGGACGATAAAGAGTTGAGCCTAAAGCAGTCGATAATTTGCTTTCGTTCAACTGGTCATTTCCACGCATTAGAATCAAGACGGGTTCATTATTTACAATATATACAACAGACTTGGCGCAACTCGTTTCGGGTAAATTATATTGTTTAACTAAATCATTAATAGTTTTTGCATTTGGAGTCGCAAACTCTTCAAGTTTAGGGCTGGGCTCTAATCTCGGTTGAGGTTTCAATCCCGATTGAGCGATTTCAAGATTTGCCGCATAACCATCATCAGCAATAGCCACAATATCTTCACCCGCATCGGATTCGAGCATAAATTCTTGCGATTGCTTGCCTCCCATTGCACCGCTCGATGCGCCCACAATAATATATTTCAAACCACATCTATCAAATATCTTGCAATATGCTTCATAATGTTTTTGATATGCAATATCAAGTCCCTCTCTATCAATATCTAATGAATAAGCATCCTTCATAGTAAATTGCCTACCACGCAAAACACCTGATTTTGGACGAGGTTCATTACGGAATTTCGTTTGAATTTGATACCAAATTTGAGGTAAATCTTTATATGATTTAATATGGTGAGAAGCATGGAATGTGATTATTTCTTCGTGAGTTGGAGCAAGCACAAGTCCCTCGCGATTTTTTATATGGAAAAGCACATCTCCCATAGCTTCCACTCTGCCCGTTTGCTCCCATATTTCAATTGGGTTAAGTGCGGGAAGCAAAAACTCCTGCCCGCCAATTGCATTCATTTCTTCACGAATTATATTGACAGCTTTTAGGAAAACTCGGAAACCCAATGGTAAAAAAGAAAATATGCCTGCACCGACTTGACGAATCAACCCTGCGCGAAGCATTAATTGATGTGAAGGTATCTGTGCGTCGCTCGGCACTTCTCTTAAAGTAGGAATGAAATAATGATTTTGTCGCATTATATTTTTAGAATATTGAAAAACAGTATCTTAAAAGTTTCAAAATTAATCATAAAATTTTTAATGATTTTAAAATTACAAATTACTATTAGATATTAAGAAAGAATTTAGAATTTAGAAAAAGGAAACTGGTCGGTTTAATAGAAAATCTCCATAGAATATCAAATTCCTCTATCATGTATATTTTATTTAGTATTAACAATAGTAATTAAAATCGTCATAATTGTTATTTAATGAGCATTTTGTTTGATTAATAGAGTATTGAAATTTTGTGAATTGTATTCAATAGCTGTAAAGCACACTACAAAAGCTCCTAAAAAGAGTGAATAAGACAACATCACTTCATACCTGAGAACAGGTAAATGAAAGATGATCTAAAATAAAAAAAGGCTACTCATAGAAAATATAAGTAGCCTTTATTTTTTGAGCTTGCTAATACATCTCATTAATAAATTGAATCGCTTAAGCACCTTCTTTAATTGAAGCAGCTAAATAATCTCTATTAAATTTTGCTATAAATTGAACAGATATTTCTTTTGGGCAAACAGCTTCGCATTCATAGTGATTCGAGCAACTTCCGAAACCTTCTTTCTCCATTTGGGCGATCATTGCGCGTGCTCTTTTTAATTTTTCAGGTTTACCTTGTGGCAATAAATTCAATTGGCTGGATTTAGCTGAAAGGAAGAGCATAGCTGAGCTGTTAGGGCAAGCAGCAACGCATGCACCGCATCCAATACATTGTGCTGCATCCATAGCAAGATCTGCAATTTTTTTAGGTATTAGGATACTGTTTGCATCTTGAGCCATTCCTGTCCCAACAGTAATAAATCCACCTGCTTGAATGATTCTATCGAATGCCGAACGATCGACAATCAAATCTCTAATTACAGGAAAAGATTTAGCACGGAAAGGTTCAATTGTTATATCTTCGCCATCAGAGAATTTTCGCATAAACAATTGACATATTGTTGTGCCTTTTTGATGACCATGAGGTATTCCATTGACTGTTAATGAACAGCAACCGCAAATTCCCTCCCTGCAATCATATTCGAAAGCAACGGGATCCTCGCCTTTCAGGATTAGACTTTCATTGAGAATATCCAGCATTTCTAAGAAGGACATATCCGGTTCAATACCATCAACGTCATAATCGACGAGATGACCGGGTGTTGATTTATCTTTTTGTCTCCAAACATGCAATTTGACTTTCATTATTTATAACTCCTTGTAGCAAATTCCACAAATTCAAAATTTAATTCTTCTTTATGCCTAATGGGTTCCTTATCTTGATTATATTCCCAAGCAGCAACATGAGCGAAATGCTCATCATCACGCAATGCTTCTCCTTCTGGCGTTTGATGTTCTTCGCGGAAATGTGCCCCGCATGATTCATCACGTTCAAGTGCATCGCGAGCAATCAATTCGCCAAGTTCCATAAAATCAGCAACCCTTAAAGCTTTTTCAATTACGGGATTCATATAGGAATCATTTCCCACAACTTTTAAATTGTGCCAAAACTCGTCTCGAATCGCCTGAATTTGATTGATAGCATTTTTCAGACCTTGCTCATTTCTTCCCATACCGACATTATCCCACATGATTTTGCCAAGTTTCCTATGCAATCCTGTTGGTGTTTCATTGCCATTAATCGAGAGCAATTTATTTATACGATTTTGCACATCATTTTCAGCTTTTTTAATCTCGGGATGGTCTAATGGAATTGCAGCAGGCTTGCCTTTTACCAAATATGAGTTAATCGTATATGGAATAACAAAGTAGCCATCAGCAAGACCTTGCATCAGTGCGCTTGCACCCAAACGATTTGCACCGTGATCGCTGAAATTTGCTTCGCCAAGCACAAAAAGTCCGGGGATATTGCTCATTAAATTATAATCCACCCATAAACCACCCATTGTGTAATGTGGTGCAGGGTATATCATCATAGGTCCATTATATGGATTTTCATCAACAATTCTATCATACATATCAAAAAGATTACCGTATCTATCTGCAATAACGGTTTTGCCAAGACGCCCAAGTGCATCGGTAAAATCAAGATAAACTGCTTGACGAGATTTTCCAACTCCTTTGCCTTCATCGCACATACGCTTGACAGCACGTGAAGCAATATCGCGTGGCGATAAATTGCCATAAGAAGGATACATTCTTTCAAGAAAATAATCCCGATCTTCATTTGGTATTTGTTCGGGTGGTCTTTTTTCATCAGGATTCTTAGGAACCCACATACGCCCATCATTTCGTAGAGATTCGCTCATCAAGGTTAATTTCGATTGATGATCACCACTTGCGGGAATACATGTAGGATGAATTTGCGTAAAACAAGGATTTGCAAAATAAGCACCTTTTTTATGTGCTCTCCAAATTGCAGTTGCATTGCTGTGCAGAGCATTCGTAGAAAGGAAGAATACATTAGCATATCCACCCGTTGCAAGAATTACAGCATCGCCGATGAAAGTCTCGATTTTGCCATTAACTAAATCACGCACTACTATGCCGCGAGCAGTTCCATCAATTACTACTAAATCCAGCATATCTTTGTGAGTATGTATTTTCACACTCCCCGCACCAACCTGTCTGCTTAATGCAGAATAGACACCCAGAAGCAATTGCTGCCCTGTCTGTCCACGAGCATAAAATGTTCGAGAAACTAATGCCCCTCCGAATGAACGATTATCAAGATAGCCTCCATATTCACGAGCAAAAGGAACGCCTTGAGCAGTTGCTTGATCAATTATATTAGAGCTCAATTCTGCCAATCTATATGTGTTTGCTTCGCGTGAACGATAATCGCCACCTTTGATAGTATCTATAAAAAGCCGCCAGACACTATCTCCATCATTCTGATAATTTTTAGCAGCATTAATTCCTCCCTGAGCTGCAACCGAATGGGCTCGACGTGCAGAATCGTGGTATGTAAATACTTCGACATCAAATCCGAGTTCACCCAATGTGGCTGCTGCACTACCTCCAGCAAGACCTGTTCCCACAATGAGTATTTTAAACTTCCTCTTATTTGCAGGACTGACAGGTTTCAAATTGTCCTTATGTTTCTGCCATTTTTGTTCCAATGGTCCAGCGGGAATTTTAGATTCAAGACTCATATATTACCTCCAATTAAACCTAATAAAACAGATAGTGGAATTATTAAAAATCCTCCACCAATGAAAAAGCCATAAACGATACTGGCGGGTCGAATGAATCGAGTAAATCGCGGACCACTTATCCCCAATGTTTGAAAAGCACTTTGCAATGAGTGACTGATATGAACCCCCAACAGTGCAACAGCAATCATATAAAATAATGAAACCCATGGATTACGGAAATCCATTATTACCATTTTGTACACATCGTGTCTCTCATATACTATTGGTTCGGGATTCAATGCTTCCATACTCATTGATTGCTGATTTGCTTGCTCGATATCTCCTGCAAAAGAAATTGCATAAGCATTTTTTGTGTATAATTCCTGATAATTATAGTTTTTGCTATCAATTACTCCAAAAGTAAAGTGCAATAAATGAAAAATGACAAAAGCAAGTATCATCAAGCCCGTCCAGATCATTGTTCGAGAATTTAAACCCGCTTTTACATATTTTCTAACTGCATACTTTTCTCCCCGCAGTTTGTAATTATGAAGTTTGAGATAAATTGATGTAATGATATGCAGAATTGCAGCTATAATTAGAACAATTCTTTCAGCCCAAAGTACTTCGCCAATGCTTTGCAAAAAATTAGCGTAAGCATTAAAAGGTTCTCTGCCCATAAATAATTGCAGATTACCAATAAGATGCCCTGTAATGAATAAAAGCAAATAAGCGCCCGAGAACGCCATCACAAATTTGCTTATTACTAAATGATTTAAATATTTGAACATCACAAAATAAATAAAAGTAAAACAAAATTATGAAATTGTATTAATTTGAAAAGTTAAAATTACGTAAAATAATTATTTTTTTTGGTATGATGATTTAGTATTGGCTAAATTTTCCTTCTCTTATTGAGGTAGGAAACAAGTGCTTTATCGAATGGTTGATTTGTTGTTATTAAATTATAATCGATATTATGAAAATGCGATTCAGTCTTCAAACGTGTCAAAAAACTGTTCATTGAATCTTGATATATCTTCTGAATTTGAAAAGGGTGAGTCAATATCTTCTCATTCGTTTCCATATCCACAAAATTTGCACTTCTACCAAATTTGAAATCCAATTCACGCTCGTCAAGCACCTGGAACACTATCACTTCATTTTGATTATGTCGGAAATGGCTCAATGCTTTTATTACTAAATCAGCGTCATCAAAAAAATCGCTAATCACAACCACAAGGCTTCGCTTTTTTATTCTTTCAGCAATTAAATTGAGCGAATTGGCAGTTCCCGTTTGGTTCTGAGGTTTAGCAAGTTCGAGAGTTTTTAGTATTTCCCGAATATAAGAAGGGCGAGAATTCGGTCGCAAAAATTTACGAATTTCAGTATCATAAAGAGCAAGCCCTGCCGCATCTCGTTGCTGAATCATAAGCATGGCAAGAGAAGCCGCAAGATATGCACCATATTCAAATTTGGTAATATTTTTGCCACTTGCATAATTCATTGAAGCACTTGAATCGAGGATAATCATTATTCGCGTGTTAGTTTCTTCTTCAAATTGCTTGACGAAGTATTTTTCAGTGCGTGCAAGCACTTTCCAATCAAGATATTTTATTTCATCTCCGGGGCGGTATTGACGATGCTCGGCAAATTCCACGCTAAATCCGTGAAAAGGGGAACGATGCAAGCCCGTAATAAAACCTTCGACAACAAGCTTCGCGACTAACTCAATATTACTGAGTTTTGCAACGACCTGCGGATTTAAATATTTGCGGTAATCATCCATTCAATTGAAGACGGAATTCAGATATGATAATTGAAAATTAGAAAAGATTAATTTCTCTCCTTTGCTTTTTGAAAGTGTTGCTATAAATTAATTTTTTATTTATTACCGCGATAATACTCAACAACATCAATTATTTCAAGACCTGTATCCTTCGGAATAATTACACTTGACTGATGGGGAGCAATATTGAACTCATTGAATAACCCATTGCTATCTAAATAAACATCTTTATATTTTTTTAAAAGTATGGAAATCTCTCTTGGAATGACTCTGGTTTGATAAACTGCAATTACTGCAACTGTATCTTTATAATTTTGAAATTCCTTCAATATGGAATTCACAGCAATACTAACACATCCCACACATCCTTCTTCATTCAAAATAATATATTTTTTTATGTTTTCGAAATTTCCAAATTTTCCATTATCAATATATTTCTTCAATAGGGTATATTGAGAAGGTTGTTCTTGTTTTGTATTGACTCTATCATTTTGATTACAACCAGTTGTGAATAATATAAAAATGTTCAAAACAAAAATAAAAAGAATTTTTTTCACCTTATCTTTTCCTTATTAATCTTAAAAATATCAAATGTTAGATTATATTTGTCAAATTTAGGATTTTCCATAATCATAAGACCTTCATTAGTTGGGAATATTGAATAAATATGATATTTTTTACCTGGAAAAGCTTGTTCTGCAATAATTTTGAAATTAGTATCTAAAAAAATAATCGACCAATTATTATCGAGAAAATGATAAACTCTATTTTTATCACCGTATTGTGGGTAATTATGGCTCACAATTCTATAATATAGCTTTTCATACGGATCATAATTAATCGAAACATACTCCCCGACTGAATCACGAATTTTTCGATAAGCAGTCATATTTCTTTCATCTTCAGGGTCAAGATATGGGAAATTTTCTAAATAATTACTTTTAACGGGATATGATTTCACGAAATTTCCTTTTAAATCATAAATATAAATGTTATGATTAACTTGATAAGAAAAAACTAATTTATCATTTGCAATACAAAAAGCAGATCCATATTTCGCGAAATCTTTATTATGTAAATAATTATCGGGAAATGTAATTGTCGTATAGCCTGAATTTGTGTTTAAATCATAAATCAAAAGTATATTATATAAATAAAATTTCTTGGGAAAATAAGGAGCGCCAACATTTATATATATTTTGTTATTTAAAAATTGCATAGATTCTCCCGAAAAAAAACTTGCTTCATAAAAGTCATCGGAGTTCTTAATTCTCAAATCATTATGAAAATTCCACGTTTTATATATATCGCCTTCTATATTG
>DIEP01000034.1 GCA_002418685.1 Ignavibacteria bacterium UBA5771 | reverse complement strand
ACTAATTGATTTTGAAGGTCATTTGAAATTTGGTTCCGTTTGTGGTTGGTGTGAGCGAGAACTCGTCAGAAAGCGATTTCATTATATAAATCCCCCTGCCACTTTCTTTCAGCAAATTTTCTTTTTTCGTGCAATCTTCAAGTGCATTGGGATTGAAGCCTCTGCCTTCGTCAATAATAATTATTTTTATTACTTCTTCATTTGAAAATATTTCGAAATGGATTTGCTTATTTTTGTCAAGTTGATTGCCGTGATTTATGGCATTATTTATTGCCTCCGTGACAGCAATTAAAATATTATAATATTTTGCATTATTAATATTATATTTGTCCTTTAAGTCACTAATAATTTTCTCCGCAATATCGAGAGATTCCCGATGTGTCGGCAACACAAAACTTTCGTGATAATCCCATTTTTCCATAATTTTACTAAAATATCATATTTACTATAACAAATAAATTAGTCGTTTCATTTTTCGTGCGTTTATTAATATTCTGAAATTCATACCAACCCGATAATGAAACGCTCCACCTATTATCAAGTTTATAATCAATCACCACTTCGGGAGCAGTCGAAACAAATTTGAAATCAAATTCAGCTGGATTTGCTCCAATTCTTCTTTGGCTTGAATTATAATATCTTATGCCACTTCCTATATGCAAATTGTTATAATTCTTTTCTAAAATCACTCTCAAAAAGTATTCCGAAATTGCATTTTGGGGAGTTTCTGCGAATTCCTTCCAATATAATACACCCCTCTCGCTATATTTTATGTTGACGTTTGATTTAATATTTACGCTTTTTGTTAATTTGTAATTGATTGAATCCTTGTAAGATAGTTGACGGAAACTAAAGCTTTTTAGGCTTGACAAATTAAGTTCATAGTCATAAGCAGTGTAATTAGCAAGCACCTCGAATTGCGGATGGAACTCAACTTTTTCACCATTATAATCAATACGGGGAGTCAACCTATAAATTCTGTTCCAATTATTTAATGCACTTCGCTGCGATAAAATGTAAACATAATGCGTTGTTGTGTTCTCGAATTCCAAATTGAAATTAAGGATTTGAGAAAACTTATGAAAATATTGCAGATTTATAATTTGGTTCTGCTCGTCGCGGTCATCGTAGTTATCCTTGCTTGGTGTATTATATTGATTAAGTGAAATACTATAAATTCCTGAAAGAATTGAATTATCAGAAATTTTATAAGTCGATTGTGAAAATAAACTTACACGTGAATCATTATAATCCCTTTGGCTTTCAAAATTTTGATATTGAGTTAATTCCGGGATATTCTGCGAAAATTTATTCGATAGATTATTCTTTTCATTGATTGTATTGACTTTAAAATAAATACTTTCAGAGAAATTTCCAATATATAATTTAGAAAATAATTGAAAATTTAAATTGCTCTGGCTAATGTCCCGATAGAATGCAGAATATGGAATTCCCGCAACAGGTTGATGAAAATCCCTATTGACATTAATTAAATTGTAATCAAAAATGATCCCAAGCATAAGCGGTTCAATTACTTGATATTGTATGAACATATTGCTTGCAAAAGTGTTTTCGACTCTCTTTTCTATTGGCTGGATTGAATCATTCCCCGAATAAGCAAGTAAATTAGTTTGCAACTTTTTATAAGCAAAATTTATATAAAGATTAGTCGAATCCTCAAAATACCTCTCAAAACGAAGATGAGCATTGATATCCTGATTTTTTCTGCCAAGATTAAGGTTTAAATAATTAAAAGAAATGTCAGAATTCAATAAAAAATCTTGGAAATTATAATCTTTTTGATATGCTGAAAAATTAAGAACATTGCCCGTTGATTGAAGATTTAATTGATTATTATTTTCAAAACCGTATAAAAATTGAACTTGAGAATTAAAATTAGGTGTATATGAGATTCCAAGTAATCCGTTCAAACGTGAAAGCTGATTCATTCCAATATCACGGCTATCCGAAGTGAAGAGCCAATTTTGATTGAGATTTAAAGAAAATTTATCAAATATATTATGACTATAAGCAAATGACCAATCTTCATCATCACGGAAAGAACGGTCAAGTAATTTCAAAAAAGTTCCTTGATAATTCTGATTTATATTAAATCGACCGAATTTTGTTTGAAAATCAATATGCGAAAGGTTGCCTAATAAATAAGTGTTGTATTGTTTATTAAAATTAGTGAGAAAATAATTGCCCAAAGTATCAATTTGAGCAATGGCGGAATTTGAAGCAATTAGCCAAAATAGAGCAAGCAAAAGGCAATATTTATTGAGATAGATTTTGATATTAAATAAATTTTTCCCAAAATTAAATAAAGAGTAGGAAATAAAGTGTAATAAATGATAAAATGGTGTAGCAGTGGCAGAGATATCTCCGTCTGTGCTCATTATTATATTTTCGGATCTGTTTTTTTACCCAGGAATGAAGAGTGGGGAACACCCCCTGGCCCCCTCTTGCGAAGAAGGGGATTGGCAGTAGGCAGGTGAATCAAACAGGATGGAGCAATCATTGCGAGGGTTAAAATGAAAGAAGCAATCTCAACAAAAGAATTGAGATTGCTTCATTTCGTTCGCAAATATTAGTTTATTTATTAACTTCTGCTAACTTGCTCTCGCGAGACTTGGATTTGAAAACTTCAGGTGATAGTTCTGTTTCATCGAGCACTTGATTCGATTTGGTATAATCAAAAACAAGTTTTTTCTTTTCTGGATCATAATGCCCAATCGCAGATGCACCATCCTTAAAAGTCCCCCGAATTACTTCTTCTGCTAATTCATCCTCAACATATTTTTGCAAAGCGCGACGCAAAGGTCTTGCGCCAAATTTCTCGTCGAAACCTTTATCAACAAGGAAATCCTTTGCAGATTGGTCAAGTGTGATAGTCATTTGATTTGTTTTTAACCTTTTTTCGAGTTCTGCCATCTGAATATCTATAATGTCATAAATGCGTTCGCGTGTCAATTTATGGAAAATTATGAAATCATCAATTCTATTGATAAATTCAGGATTGAACATACGCTTGATTGATTCATCGATTGAAGATTTCATCTGATCGAAATCACTTTCGAATGTTTCTTGAGTAAATCCAATTCTCCCACCTGTCTTAATATCGCGAGTCCCGACATTTGAAGTCATAATAATTATTGTATTCTTAAAATCAACTTTGCGACCAAGACCGTCAGTAAGGAGACCATCATCGAAAACTTGGAGCAAAATATTGAATACATCAGGATGAGCCTTCTCAAT
>DIEP01000008.1 GCA_002418685.1 Ignavibacteria bacterium UBA5771 | reverse complement strand
CAGGTTCAAATAAAAAAGACATCGGATATAATGTTGCCCAATCTGTTCTTGCAGTTGGGAGTGGCGGCATTACGGGCAAGGGCTATATGCAAGGCACACAAACTCAGTTGCGTTATATTCCAATGCAAGGCACTGATTTCATATTTTCTGTGCCTGCCGAGGAATTTGGGTTGATTGGCTCACTAATTGTCTTGGGATTACTGTTTTATTTATTACAAAGGGTATTTAAATTAGCAGCAGAAGTAAAAAGCAGGTTTTTCAATACAATTATTTTTGGAGGAGGTTGCCTTTTGCTTTACCACACATTGATGAATATTGGAATGGTGCTTGGTTTGCTTCCCGCAATGGGTGTCCCTCTACCTTTTATGAGTTCTGGCGGGAGTGCATTGATGACAAATTACGCGATTGTTGGGCTTATGATGAACGGTTATCGGTCACGATTATGATTGACCCACGATTGAAAAAATATACTGAATTGATGATGAATATTTGCAATCTCCCTTGAGGCTGTCTCAAATTGTCAAGCACAACATTATGAATGGGGTGAATGTCATTGCAAAAAATGAGATTTATCATCTTTCTGGCTACTATCCTTTTGACACGAAACATACATATCATAATTAAAAAAAATTTATTATAAAGTTATTAAAGATTGAATTAAACCACTATGATAAATTTAGATTTTCTTGCTTAATATCTAATTTTAATACAATAATAAGTATATTTTTCATTAAATTCGTAATTATATGTAAATTATATTATGAAAAAATATATTTTTATACTGTCTTTAATTTTAACGATTTCAATTAATGAAAGCACTGCACAAGTTGCCGTCATTAGCGAATATTATAACCAAAGTGGAACTCCCGTTGGCGAATGGACAGAAATAATAATCACTGCTGATAATGCAAATCTTGTGGGATACACTTTACGCGATAATTCCGAATCGGGCGATTGGCAAGGTGGTGTCAAATTTAAAGATATACCGCTATGGCGAAATTTGCGAAAAGGAACTATCCTTGTAATATGGCATAGATCAACAGGCGCACCGAAGGATATAAATCCAAGCGATGGATATTTGGAAGTTAATGCTGAAAATACTGACTTGTTTGATAAACGGCTTTTTTCAGCGGCAAGCTGGGATATTCCTGTTTTGAATATTAGCCAAAATAACGATATAATTCAATTGATAGATGCTTCTGATAATAATGTGCATTCACTTGGGCATAGTGGCACAGGAGAAACTGTTTCGATGTCCTCTATTACAGGTCCAAAAATATTTCATAATGGAAGTATTGAAGGTGGAGGTTATGGAATAAGAGTAGTTCCTGGCAGAAATTTAGATGAATATAATAAAGGATGGGATGCCTCAAATTCATATACAGATGAATCTAATAATACATCCAAAGGATTACCAAATAATAACGCGACTTATAAAAATGCAAATCAACTATTTTGGCAAAGCTTAAGGGAACCCGAATGGAATTCCTATAATTCCGGCGTTTCTATTACTTTGATGGGGGATAAGGCACAAATCAATTGGATGCCCGCCAATTCAACAATGAATGCAATTGAGGGCTATTTAATTTTACGTATACCATCTGACGATATTGCAACATTCCCTCCACCAGCAGATGGGAAAATATATAATGTCGGCGATATGCTCGGTTCGGCGAAAGTTGTTGGCTTGATCTATTATCTTAATCAAAATCAATTTATTGATAATGATTTAAAAAATGCTGAATGCGGTCGGCAATATATTTATCGAATTTATGCTTTTCGTTTTAATAAAGATGATGCGAATATGGACGGCGTTCCCGAAAATGTTCGTGGGAGAACCTATAATGGATCACAATTTGCTCAAACAAATCCGATTGATAAGCCTAAACCACCAAAACCAACTATTCAATCGAAAGAAGGCAGGAATGTATTTTGCGAATCAGAAGCTGTATTTATTGATTTAATTGGCGATTACACTACTGATATTATATTTCAATGGTATCTTGATGGCAAACCAATTCCTGGAGAAACAGGTAGCCACTTAAACGTAACGAAAAGCGGGAACTATCAAATTATTGCTCAACATCTGACTTCTCTATGCGAAACATCTTCCGAGATTGCTAAGATTACAATCTTGCCAGAACCAACTGCATCGTTATTTATACGAGATGGAAGTAATTTAATACCCGTTATAAATGATACAATCATTTATGTTTGCAAAGAAAATGGATGGATCTATCCAATTCTCAATCTGCAAGGTTCCGACTCGACCGAATGGTATTTTGATAACAGATTAAAAACAGAGGAACTGAATAAATCCGAAACTGTAGCTGACCAAAAAGGCACTTATTATGGCGTTGTTTTGAATGGCATTTGCAGGGATACTACTCCATCAGTCACAATTCTGTATTATGATGTTCAATTTGAGTTCGATAAAACTGAGCTATCTTTTATTGCAAATTCAAAGTTCAAAGATACTTTGCAAATGACAAATAAATCTAACGCGGGAATAATATTAAATTTAAGCGATTTTATTTTGCCCAATGGTATAAATGTGAGCAATGTTTCTTTCCCGCTCATTATTAAAAAAGATTCATCTATCAAATTAGAATTTACATTTGCAACATTGGATACATCATATTTTTATCGATTAGAAAATATTTATATACAGGCTGTTTGCAATCGAAGTTTCAAAATATCTGCTTCAATGGTGAGACCTCAGCCGCATACAGCAAAAATCGTTTCCACACCTGATACCCTTGATTTTGGCGTTTTCCCATCTTGCGATTTTGATGCAAAATATATTCAAAAAGTTATTTTAAAATCTATTGGCAACCTTTCTGTGAAGGTATTATCTATTGAATTTCCTGATTCATACTTGAAATTCAATAATATCACTACACCATTTATAATTGATTCTAACGCAAGCATTTCTATTGATTTCGAGATTTTGGACCCCACTCCGAAAGTATTTTCAGGAAAAATTATAATCCATTATGAAAGCATAGAGGCAAATCCAATACAAGACACTGCTATTGTTTATTATAAAGGAGAAATTGTCCGTCCCGTTTTGATTTTTGATAATAACTTGAATTTTTCAATTCCAACTTGTAGCGATACTTCGTATATAACAATCAATGTTACTAATCCCACAAATCTCGAACTGGAAATCTTGGCACAGCCCGCTAATTCGCAATTATTTATTGAAAATATACCAATTATTTTTGCTCCAAAAGAGACAAAAAATGTGAGATTTCGCCTGATTGCTAATTCTAGCATTAATTTTAGCGATAAAATAACAATCGAACCTTGCTCTATAGAAAAGCCTCTTGCAATTGTAGGCAATAAGACTAATGTTACTTTGCAAGCAAGTCCAATTTTAATTGATTTCGGTTATGTGGCTGCTTGCAATGATTCGAGTAATATTCGGAAGCTTTCTTTGATTATTAGAGGTGGCGAGGTTTCCATTAAGAATATAGACATATCTAATGATTTTGAAATAAATGCGAATATTGGAGATGTGTTTTTGGGTGATACTACTTTGAAAATAAAATATATTGGAACGAATTCAGGACCGACTTCGGGAAAATTGAAATTGACATTCTCCCCTTGCGATATGATTATTGAAATTGATCTTAAAGCAATTGGAGTGCAACCAGAAATCTCAATTACTCCAAATAATATTTTAGATTTTGGTGATGTCCCTGCTTCTATTCCTTCAACAAAATCAATCACAGTAAAGAATATTTCAAATTTGCCCGTTTCTATCAATTTCAATGTTAATAATGCACATTTTACATTAGACCCGAGTATTCAATTGCCGATTTCGTTGCAACCGAATGAGCAAAAAGATATTTCATTTAATTATTTGAATCCAAATACAAATGAATATGACACACTTTTGCTAAATATTGCTCTGCAACCTTGCGATATTCAGATTCCATATAAAGCAATTGCACATAGTATTGAGAATAATATCAGCGGATTAATTAAGATTGATCTGCCCGAAATTATCACGGGCAAACCCGGCGATTGGGTGAATATTCCTATACGATTTATTAGTAATGATCTTTCGTTTAAAGATGCTAATATTCATAGTATGCAAATTGATTTTGAATATAATGACAAAATTCTTTACTGCAAAGAAATCACCGGATTGAATATTGCCCTTGATAATATTGCTAAAATTAGAGCTTTTGAATCCAATATCAATACTTTTAGCGTTGCAATTGATTCAATACCTGTGCAAAACTCTTCGGGAAATGACTGGCTGAATTTTTCAATAATAGCGCAAATTCTGCAAGGTGATACTTTGCAAGATTTATTTAGAGTGAAAGGTGCCCAATTCAAGGCATCTGCGAGCATCCAAGTCGAGTCCGATACAAGCTCTGTGA
>DIEP01000064.1 GCA_002418685.1 Ignavibacteria bacterium UBA5771 | reverse complement strand
AGAGGGGGCCAGGGGGTGTTCTCCCATCCTTCTCTTTGCACAGATGGAATATGAACACCCCTTTATCCCCTCTTCATAAGAGGGGAAACTTTTTTATTCCCCCGCTTCATAAGAGGGGGTCAGGGGGTGTTCTTCCCTCTTCTTTTTGCACAGTTGGAATATGTGAACACCCCTTTATCCCCGCTTCATAAGAGGGGAAACTGTCCTATTCCCCCTCTTCGTAAGAGGGGGCCAGGGGGTGTTCTTCCCCCTTCTCTTTGCACGAATCGAATATGAACACCCCTTTATCCCCTCTTCATAAGAGGGGAAATTTGCCCTTGCTTCTTGTTGGATTGGACTTGCCGAACATATTAAATCACATTTTTATTAATAGCAATCGAAATAAATCGTTATAACTCTCGTTTAACACATAATTTAATTTGGACAAAATGAAAAAGTTTTCTTTAATTGGATTAATTTTTTTTCTTTTAATTAGTTCTTCTGTTTATTCTCAAAAAGCAAAGAAACCGGCAACAAAACCCAATAAACAAAAACAAATACAAGTTGATAATAAAAAAGCAGCTCGTATCCAAAGTGAAATGTCGGTAGGTGATATTTTTGAGAATAGAGTTCGCATTATTTATAATCAGCCTGACACAACGCATAAAGCATTCGTTATCTCAACGACGGATGAAAAAATCGAAATTGATACTGCGGGAGGCGTAATTGCAGCACCTAATCAAATTTCTCTTTATGCAGGCACTCAAATTACCGATAATGCAACTCTTTTATTCAAAACATTTTATGGGACTTTCGAATTTGTAATCAATGCCTTATCTCCGCGGACCCATTATTATATTCAAGTGTATAATTTGAGAAATGGAAAATATGAATTTATCCAGCAAAAAGAATTCACTACACTTGCTCCCGAACCAAAAATACAAGCAAACGGAATTGTGTTTAAAGAAGTCACCGAATCATCGATTGCTTTAACGTGGGTCAATGGCAATGGTGAAGGGCGAATAGTTGTGGCTAGGAAAGACCAGGAACCCAATTTGCCAGAGGATGGAGTTATATATCCCGTAGTCAAAGACATCATAAACGAAAAGCCAAATTTAAAAGATAGTTGGGTTGTATATGATTCAAAAAGCAGAGATAATGAATTAAAATTTGACCATTTGCAAGCGGGGACATATTATTTCCAAATATTCGAATACAATGGCGATTCAATTCAAAGAAATTATAATGTGTTATCAGGCAAATCGGGGAATCCACGAGCAAAAACAACATCTATGCAAACACCTAAATTATCTCCGGCAAGAGATATTACGAAATGGGGATTTACATTGGATTGGACAAGCGTTGTTGGCTCAAGCTCATATATGCTCGATATTGCTACTGATATGGATTTCAAAAATAAACTCAGTAATTATGATTCGATTGATCTGGGATTAATACAATCATTTAAAATTATGGACTTGGAACCAGATAGAGTTTATTTTGCAAGAATTAGAGCAATCAGCAAGACAGGCGAAAGTGTATATTCAAACGTGATAGAAGTGAGAACCTCAAAATAGTTTATAATTTAAAGGAGCAGTCAAGCAGCAAGGCATTTTTCAGCATCTGGAGATAATCTTCCTTTGATACTTCGATTGCTCCAAGACTATGAGTGAATGGATTTAGATATTGCGAATCAAGTAAAGAGAATTTATTATTTTGCAATATTTTGATTAATTCATAAAATGCAAGTTTAGCAGTATTGGGTTCAAGATTGAACATTGATTCGCCAAAAAAAGCACCACCAATTGCAACGCCATATAATCCACCTACTAATTGATTATTTCTATATACTTCAACAGAATGGGCAAAACCCATATAGAATAGCTCTGTATATAGCATAATAATTTCATCGTTAATCCAAGTTTCTTCGCGATTGGCACAATTGCTTATTACTGCTTCGAAATTGCGATCAATATCATAGCTATAAATAAATTGCTGTTGGATTTTTCTAATTGTGCGAGGAACTTTTATATCATAAATTGGAAATATTGCTCTTCTTTCGGGGAAATGCCAATAAATTTCACCGTCAGAAGATTCTGCCATAGGGAAAAAACCTTGTCTATAAGCAAGCAGAATAAGTTCAGGCGTGAGGATAGCACTCACTTTTCCGCCTCGTTAATTAACTCTTTGACTTATTAATTGAATTGAGCATTTTATTATGGTCATCGAGAAACTGCTGAATTCCAATATCAGTCAGAGGATGTTTCAGCCCCTGCTTTAGCACATTATAAGGCACTGTGGCGATATGTATCCCTAATTTTGCGGCGCTCACAATATGCAAAGGATTACGTATTGAGGCAGCAATAATTTGTGAGGAAAGCGTTTGAGCATACCAAATTTCGGAAATTTCGCTAATAATATCTACGCTATTCATACCAATATCGTCTAATCTCCCCATAAAAATCGAGACATAGCTTGCTCCCGCATTATTAGCGGCGAGTGCTTGGATTGGATTGAATATTAATGTTACATTTGTTGGGATATTTCTTTTTGATAATTCCTTTACTGCTTTTAAACCTTCTATGCACATTGGGATTTTGATTGTTGCAAGCGGGAACCACTCGCATATTTCCTCTGCTTCTTTTATCATCCCTTCTGCATTCATCGAAAGGACTTCGACAGACAGATGTCCACCCACAATGTTATGAATTTCGAGGATTCTCGCTTTAACATCTATTGTAGGATCCTCTTTTGCGATGAGACTCGGATTAGTAGTAACGCCTGAAAGAATGCCCCAAGAGGCAACTTCTTTTATATGATCTAAGTTAGCTGAATCTAAATATAACTGCATAATTTTACTTTATTTTTCTTCCCAAACACCCATTTTATAGAACTTTTCCTTTCGAAGTTTTGCTAATTTCTCAGGATTTATTTTTATTAATTGTTTTAATTCTTCGCTGAGGACATTTTTCAATGTGCTGTATATTTGTTCGGGATTATGGTGAGCGCCACCAATAGGTTCGGGAACAATGCGGTCAATTATTCCGAATTGTTTTAAATCATCGGCAGTTAACTTCAATGCTTCGGCTGCCTGCTCTTTATAATCCCAGCTCCTCCAAAGTATGCTCGAACAGGATTCAGGCGAAATTACTGAGTACCATGAGTATTCAAGCATAAGAATTCTATCGCCAACGCCTATACCAATAGCTCCTCCTGATGCACCTTCGCCAATAATCACAACAATAATAGGGGTTTTCAAATCGGTCATTAGTAGCAAATTTGAGGCGATTGCTTCGGCTTGACCTCGCTCTTCGGCTTCAATGCCAGGATAAGCACCGGGAGTATCCAGAAATGTAATGATTGGCTTATTGAATTTCTCAGCAAGCTTAAATAATCTTGCAGCCTTTCTATACCCTTCAGGATTGGGCATACCAAAATTTCGGAATAGATTGTCTTTTGTTCCGTGTCCTTTCTGGTGTCCAACAAGCATAACGCTTTTTCCTTCAAATTTGGCAAATCCACCAATTATTGCTTTGTCATCATGATATTTTCTATCGCCATGCAATTCAGTGAAATCTTCAAACACATTCTCAAAATAATCTAATGAATAGGGCCTGTCGGGATGCCGAGCAATTTGCACTTTCTGCCATCGTGTCAACCTACTATAAATATTTTTCTTTAATTCTTCCAACTTCTTTTCCAGTTCAATTATTTCTTTAGAATATTCATTGCTCCCTGTCAGAGCCTTAATTTCATTAATTTTATTTTCTAAGTCTACTATTGGTTGCTCAAAATCATAAATCAACATTTTACTTTCATTCATTTTGCGAAAAATTAAAATTACAAATTAAAAAGAAATAATCGATTTTAAAAATATATCAAAATCCAAAGATAATGAATAATTTTGTTCATAATAATCATTCAATTGTTGAATGACATTATCCGTAATCTGTTCTTGCGGCAAAAAATTGGCTAAATTCAATATTCCGGGTTTTGCATTGAAATTGCGAATATAATTTTGAGAATGAATTCCCACAAACGAATATTTACCCGACAATACTTTTAATAATTTTTTGAATAAATCCTTTTCCTGCCTGCTTTTTATCAAAGTTATTGGCAAAAATATAGTTAATGCACAAAGAGAGACGAATATGTCAGAAAGACGTTTTGCAAGTTTATAACGAAGAAGGAGTAATTTATGTTGTATAAGTGGTCCATTATCGCTTATTTTATTAATTATATCGGAAGCAACAAATTCATCAAGTCTTTCTGCGTAATGAACACGTATATTTTTACTCGATTTTCGTTGAATTTCCAAAATTATATTGTCAATATTTAAATTTCTTTCGCAAACAATTAATTCATTAATTCCAAATTCATCAATATTATTTGCTAAAAATTCCAAATTTCCAATTATTGGAATATCATTATTTTCGGGATAATCATTGGAAGTCAGTATTCTGCCGACTAATTCAAATTTGCCATCTTTATATTTATTCAATTCATTATAAAAATGACTTGTTATTGAATTACTGCCGATAATAGCGATTTTTCGTGTTGATGATTTTTGTGATAAA
>DIEP01000130.1 GCA_002418685.1 Ignavibacteria bacterium UBA5771 | reverse complement strand
CGAAATCGCTTGGAATTATTTCTCCTTTTCGCTTGCAGTGTGCGGAAATCATTCAATCGATGCCTCAAATTGCGAGGGATACAATAAGTGTGGATACCGTCGAGCGTTTTCAGGGTTCTGAGCGGGATATTATTATAGTTTCTTATGCAGTCAATTTTGATTACGAACGGGAAATGGCAAGCAATATCGAACTTATTGATGATGTGCTGGTAGATAGGAAGCTGAATGTGGCAATAACAAGAGCTCGCGAGCATTTGATAATTATCGGTTGCGAAGAAATCCTTGCAAAATCTCCAATCCAAAGAAAATTAATCAATTATATCAAGGAAAACGGTTTATATTTGGATTTGAGTGAATTGCAAATTGTCTGAACTATGATAAAATTGATTTACTGATTAATTATTATTATTGATTAAAATTATCCCTGGTATCAGAGGCATCCTCGTCTGTGCGTAAATGGTAGTGCTGGAGCAGTCTCATTAAAGATGAATGCGGTTGCATCACTATATTCGCAATGACTTTTCACTGCCATTTTGAATTATCATAATGACGCTGTTGAGACACACTCTGCGGAATTTATTTTTTTTCACACGGGATATCTGTGCTATTGCGACCAATCTCTTTTTAGTTTTGTTTTATATTTATTAATTTGTTAATTTAGAGAAAAATGCAAGATTAAAATGAAAAATCTTTTCAAAATATTCATTATTTGCTTATTATCTCAATCTATATTCATTTCGTATGCTGACGATCCGCGTGAGGAGATGCGAGAAGCCAAATCCGCATTCAAAAGATTGATGGAATCAGCTCATCCGACGCCTGATAATCAATACTATGTGAAAGAATATTGGGATATGTTGCAAGGGTCTCGTCTTCCTTATTTTTTAAATATTAATATGACAGTCGATGCTGATAACGAACCGAATAAAATGCAGAATGAATCTTCAATTGCTTATAATCCAACTGATCCAACCAATTTAATTGGGTCAGCGGTTGATTATCGGGCGGAGTCCTCCACGTGGGTTTATGTTTCCAAAGATGGCGGACATAATTGGGAAAATAAGAATCTCGGGAAACCTTTCGAGGGCTGGCAATCTACAAATGATCCTTCGGTTGCTTTTGATTTGGATGGGACGGGGTATCTTGTTTATGGCGGATTTGGGAAATTTGATGATAATTATAATGTGATGGTGGGTGAGAATGGCGTATTTATTGCAAAATCTACTGATAAAGGCGAAACATGGAAGGCACATATTCCGATTATACTTCACACAGGCACTCAAACGCTTGATTCTACTTTTGAAGATAAATATTATATTCAAGTGGACAATTCCCCAACTTCACCTTATTTCAAACATCTTTATGTTCCTTGGAAACGTGTCACACCAAGAGATTCTGCAACTCAGATTGTGATTAGCAAATCTACTGATAAAGGGGAGACATGGAGCGTGCCAATACCTGTCAGTCCACGAAAGTCGGGGAGTTCGGAAGACACAACTTATGGTCAAAGTTTTCCATTGGCAACTACTGGTCCAAATGGAGAAGTATATATCGTATGGAATGATGGAATAGTTCATGGGATTGGTTTTGCAAAATCAATGGATGGCGGAATAACTTACACTTCACCGAAGATTATTTTTAATTATAATATCTTTGGAATAACAAAATATCTTGATGGGCAAGGTTGGAGACATTCTTTAAAAGGGAAAGTGCGTGCAGAGACATACCCTGTAATTGCTTGCGATATTTCCAATAGTCCTCATCGGGGAAATTTGTATCTAACTTGGGCAGCTGATTCTGTGCCGAATATATATTTCTCGAAATCCACAGACAAAGGGGAAAGTTGGAGCAATCCTGTAATTGTGCATTCTGTTGAAACAAATGACCAATTTTGGCAATGGATGGCAATTGATCCGACCAATGGAAATATTGCAATAATGTATTTGGATAGCAGGAATGACCCGGCAAATATACTTTTTGAAGCTTATGTCAGCTTTTCGAATGATGGTGGAAATACATGGATTGACCGTCCTGCAAGCGATTATGCAGGTGATTTACGATTGAATCCATTTGTTGGAAATTCATTTGCAGGCGATTATAGCGGATGCACTTTTTATGATGGGATTATTTATCCTTCTTGGGTTGATATGCGAAATGCGGAATCAAATATTCGCGATGATGATGTTTATACTTCTGTTATTAATACGAGAGCTCCAATGCCTGTGGAAAATTTTGCGATTAAAGTGCTTCCCGATGAACCAACGAAATTGCAATTGAATTGGGATAATCCTACTAAACGCAGTTTTGGGCAATCGCTTTCAATAAACGAATATCAGATTGTTATTTTAAGAAATAATTCGCAAATTGCTGCTCTTGATGGTGGATCTAATCAGTTTACTGATGAAAATTTAACCCCATTCGAAAAATATGATTATGCAATTTATGTGAAAGCAGGAAGAGATTCGAGCGTGTCGAGATATAATTCTTCATATCCGGGAGGAGCGAAAGAACCCGCCTCTCCAAAAATATTATATTGTGAAAACATTTGGCAACCAAGCGATGGCGTAAAGTTGCAGATTCAATTGCCATCGAAGCGTGCCGATGGGCAAACACCGTTAATTTATATGAATAAGTTAATTCTTTATCGAGATAGTTTGGAAATACAAGAAATTGATGTCAATCCTCTCGACACTTCTAAAACAATTGAGATTGAAGATTTAACTCCCTCGAATGGTTATTACAGGTATTTTGCAAAAGTGATGGATAGCTATAACAATTCGAGCAGCGAGAGCAATCATTATATTACTTATGCAGGGAAAATTATTGAATTGAATGAGACAAACAGTTTTTCTGAAAATTTTGATGAGAAAGATTTGCCTAAATATTATTTAGCGGGGAATTGGGGGCTGACTGATGAGTTTGCCTTTACCTTGCCTAATTCATTTACCGAATCTCCATACGGCAATTATAAAAATAAAGAGAAGGATACATTTTTGCTTTTTCCAATGCACAGCACAAATGGAATTTTGCATATTCAATTTTATAATGCAGCAATTGTTGAACCGAGAGATACGGCTGTGATTGAGTATTCCATAGATAACGGAATTACTTGGAGCAATCAATTTCTTAATTCGGATAGCCTTAATGAAAATGTAATGTATAATTATGATAATTATTCATATTGGAATGATGGGGAATTGAATGAAATGGATTGGCGTATTGAAAATCTGTATTTGACGCATTTGGATTCTACGATTCTTTTGCGATTTCGTTTTGCATCGAATGTTTTGAAGAATGATAAAGGATGGTTTATTGACGATTTGACTATATCAAACAGAACATTAGGAGTCCAAGATGAAGTTCAAAATATTCATATTTATCCCAATCCTGTTCGAGAATATTTGAATATTTATTTGGGAGAGGTTTATAATATTCCATTTGAGATTTCAATTTATGATGTTATAGGCAGTTTGATTTTGAAAAAGCAATACTCATCCAATGCAGATGCAAACATCATTATTGATGTCAGAAATTTGCAGAGCGGTTGCTATTACATAAATATCACAAGCAATAAAGGAATATTGAGAGCAAAATTAATAAAGATATAAAAGACGAGGGAAAAATATTTGCTAATATAGTAATAGTAATTTTGTGGAATTTTTCAGAACAATTTGTTTTTTGAAATAAATTAGGAATAGAGGGCATATAGCCCATAAATCCATTTTTTATAAATAAAATATAGGAGTTATTAAGATGGAAACAATT
>DIEP01000155.1 GCA_002418685.1 Ignavibacteria bacterium UBA5771 | reverse complement strand
TTCATTAATATATGTGCCGCTAAATAAAGTGCAGCTATTGAATTTAATAAATCATCATTTTAAATGAATATTTGCGCAGGAGTGCTATTGCAAACTCTTATTCGAGTGAAGCAATCCCATATATTTTTGATTTGTAGAAATAGGATATTATTAAGCTATTTTGCTGTAATTTTGTTTTTTTAATTTATAACAATTATGAATATTAAATCTATTGCGACAATCGCATTCACTTTGGCAATTTTTATAAGTTGCACAAATCAAAAGGAAGTTCCGATGACCAAATTTAAAGCAATCGATCCATCGAATATGGATACAACAATAAAACCAGGTGATAATTTCTTTCTTTATGCTAATGGCAATTGGATGAAACGCAATCCTTTGCCAGATGAGTATAGCCGCTGGGGATCTTTCAACGTTTTGGAAGATGAAAATAATGCTCATCTCAAATCAATTCTTGAAACTGCTCAAAAAAATAAAAATGCTGCAAAGGGTTCAGTTGAACAGCAAATTGGAGATCTCTATTCTTCGGGAATGGATTCCAATGCAATCAATAAGCTTGGGATTCAACCTATTATGCCGATTCTTGATAAAATCGATGCAATTAAATCAATTGATGAGCTTCAAGATGTAATTGCTTATTTGCATTCTTATGAAATTTTCCCAATTTTCTATATCTGGAGTTCACCCGATGAAAAAAATAGCGATATGGTAATTACTCAGCTATATCAAGGTGGACTTGGAATGGGAAATCGCGATTATTACACTTTAAACGATGCCCAATCGAAAGAATTACGGAGCAAATATGTCGAATATGTCGGCAAAATGTTCGAGATTTCAAAAGAAAATCCAAATCCATCATCTGCCAGTCAGAACATAATGAAACTTGAAACAACTCTTGCAAATAACTCGATGACATTACTTGAGCAAAGAAATCCTCAAAATGTTTATCACAAAATGAGTATTGCAGATTTGCAGAAACTCGCGCCAAATTTCGATTGGCAAAAGTATTTCACAAATATTGGCTTGGCAAATCCCGGAGAAATCAACGTTGCACAGCCCGAATTTTTCAAAGGTTTCAACAAAATGCTTAAAGATCAATCTCTCGATAATTGGAAGAATTATCTGAAATGGAATGTTATCAATTCACTTTCTCCATATTTAAGTGATGAATATGTTAATCAGCATTTCGACTTTTATGGAAAGACTTTTTCGGGTAACAAAAAATTATTGCCAAGATGGAAGCGTGTGCTTTCTGTAATCAATGGAGAAATGGGTGAAGCTCTTGGGCAACTTTATGTGAAGCAATATTTCCCACCCGAAGCCAAAGAAAAAATGATTAAACTTGTTGCAAATTTAAAGGATGCTTTCAAAGATAGAATTCAAAAGCTTGACTGGATGGGTGATTCCACAAAGCAGAAAGCAATTGAGAAGCTTGCTGCAATTAACGTAAAAGTTGGTTATCCCGATAAATGGAGAGATTTCTCGAAATTAGTAATTACTCCTGATAATTATATACAAAACATACTAACAGCAAACAAATTCGATTTTGAATATACTCTATCAAAAATTGGCAAAGCTCCCGACAGAACAGAATGGGGAATGACTCCTCAAACTGTGAATGCTTATTATAGTCCTAATTTAAATGAAATAGTATTTCCAGCGGGAATTCTTCAACCACCATTTTTCAGCAAAGATGCTGATGATGCAGTAAATTATGGTGGTATCGGTGGAGTAATTGGTCACGAAATGACTCACGGATTTGATGACCAAGGACGCCAATATGATAAAAATGGGAACTTGCAAGATTGGTGGACAAAGGAAGATGCCGACAGATTCACTGCTAAAACACAAGTGTTAATCAACCAATATAATAACTATATCGAGCTTGATTCATTGCACATCAATGGTGCTTTGACGCTTGGCGAAAATATTGCAGATTTGGGTGGAATTACAATCTCTTATGATGCTTTGCAAAAAGCATTGAAGCAAAATCCTGCAAAAGAGAAAATCGATGGATTCACTCCCACACAAAGATTTCTGCTCTCTTGGGCACAAGTTTGGCGCCAAAATATTCGAGATGAAGAATTGAAAAAACGCTTGAAAGATGATGTGCATTCACCTGGTGATGCAAGGGTGAACGGAGTTATGCCAAATGTTGATATATTCTATGATGCATTTAATGTAATGCCAACTGACAAATTATATCGCGCACATGCTGATCGAGCAAAGATCTGGTAATCTTGAATAATTATTAGTCTGAAAAACTAAATGGGGTTGTATCAAAAATTGAAACAACCCCATTTTTGTATAGTTTATCCATAGTAATTGCAAGAATGCTATATTTCTACGATTGTTACCCCAGCGCCACCTTCAACTAAATCACCTTCGCGGAACGATTTGATAGATTGATGTGTCTTTAAAAATTCGTGGACTGCTTGTTTCAATGCACCTGAACCTTTACCATGCACAATCACAAGATGATCAATATTTCCTAATATTCCATCAGATATAAATTTATCAATAAGAGGAATTGCTTCATCCACTCTTAACCCGTGGATATCAATCCGAGATGCAGCACCAAATTTAATATTTTCTGAATAGGTAGTTAATCGGATGTCATTTTTGCGTGCTTCCTTCTCGCTTACTGCCGAGAGCAATTCTGTTTTTAATTTGAATTTTACGCCATTGAAGTCGACTGTTGCGAATCCTTTCGACGAATCAATCTCGAGAATTTGCCCAATTTCATTATTTTCCAAATATTGAGCGTAACCACCCACTTCCAATTTGAGGTTGTTTTGTCTCGATTTATTTTCTTTTTCTATAATTGGGGTTGGCTCAATCTCATTAATTTCAATTGGTGGCTCTAATATTTGCTTCTTTTCGGTTTCGTATTCTTTCTTTATTTGGGAAATTGACTTCTTTTCTTCTCGCACTTGTTGAATTGTTCGCTCGATAGTAGCATTGGCACTTGTAAGCACTTTTGTAGCTTCTTCGCGAGCTTCCTTCATTAAATTTGTGCGTTGCTGCTTGAAATTTTGATATTTGAGATTATATTCTTCATAAATTTTTTTGGCTTTGGTTCGTTCGCTTTGCGCCTCATTGAGTGTTTGCAATGCTTTTTGCTGATAAAATTGCAGAAGTTTTATTGCTTTTTCAACTTCTTCATGCTTGACGTCAAGATAATTGCGGGAACGGCGTAGCACAATATCCTGCAAACCAAGACTTTTGGATAAATAAAACGCATAGCTATTGCCAGGAATTCCGACTTGGAATCGATATGTGGGTCGGAAATGCTTTTCATCAAATTCCAGCGAGGCATTCTCAATTTCGGGTTTATTTAAAGCAAAAGTTTTTAAAGTGGATTGATGTGTAGTCGCAAGGAAAAACACCTTCATTTCAAGAAAAGTTTCGAGTATTCCACTTGCAAGAGCTGAACCTTCCGCGGGGTCAGTCCCTGAGCAAATTTCGTCGATTAATATCAAACTATCGCTAAAAGAATTTGCAATAATATCGCGAATCCTTGTAATTTGTGCGCTAAATGTGCTAAGGTCGTTTTGTATTGATTGATTGTCGCCAATTGCAGTGTATATTTTGCGTAAATTTGTTGTACATTCTCCGATTGGAAATATCCCGCTCAATACCATTGCAAGGTTTACTCCGATTGTTTTGAGTGCGACAGTTTTGCCACCTGCATTTGGTCCTGATATTAAAAACCCGCGCTTTTGTGGTGTAATTTCAATACTTAGAGGTATAACATTTTTTAATCCTTTTGCTTGAGCAAGCAATGGATGTTTAATGTCTTTAAAATATATATAATTATCTTCGATAATATTTGGCTCAATTCCGCCGTAATCGAGACTCCACTGAGCTTTGGCAATTTGTGAATCAAAATGCGAAAGAATATCAAGCGTTTTTAAGATTTCCCATGAATGTTCCCGTATTTCACCCGTTAAATTGGATAATATCTTATAAATTTCGCGCTTCTCTTCATTTTCGAGCAATGATAAATCATTGTTCAATTCAATAATTTCAGTTGGTTCCAAAAAAGCAGTTGAACCCGTTTGCGATATTCCGTGGATAATACCGGGAATTTGCCGTTTGCTTTCCGATTTTATTGGAATAACAAAGCGACCATCTCGAATTGTAATGAATTCTTCGCGAGCATACTCGTCTTCGCTGACTTTTTTCAAAATGCGTTTCAATCGATTACGCAAATTCGCAGATTTCTCGATTATATTTTGGCGAATTCTATATAATTCGCGAGATGCTGTATCTCGCACATTACCTGTATCATCGATTGTGTCTTGAATATGCTTTTCAAGTAGTCTATTTTCAAATAATTCAAATGATTTCTTCGCAAGAATAATGCAAATTTCTTCTTTGCTTTTGAAAAAACTACGCGTAAGTCGCGATGCTCTGCTAACATCAAGTATTGCAAGTATTTCGCTTGTATTTAAAACAGCATTTTCAATTTGGCTTTTATAAAGATAATTATAAACATTGCTCAATCCATCAAGTGGTGGATATTCACCTTTGAGAAGCAATTGCCTGAATTCTTCGATTGAGTGGAGTTCTTCAATCAATGCTGCACTATTATCATACAAAGTGCTATTAAGGATAAGATTTTTTCCTAAATCTGAATATGCGTATTTCGATATTATTTCAAGCACTTGCGAGAATTCGAGTTCTCGCATTGCAATTTCATTTAATTCCGAATCTGTTTTTAGTTCTGCAACCTTCATTTTAGTTTAATAATTCATTTAAAATTGCACGCACTTTGTTTCCATCGGCTTTGCCCGAGAGTGCTTTCATTGATAATCCCATAATTTTGCCGAAATCATTTTGTGTGGCTTGTTGATCTTCTATTATTTTCTTAATAGTTGCTCGAATTTCTTCATCAGTCAATTGCTTCGGCAGGAATTCCAAAATGATTTCAAGTTCTTTTTGTTCCTGCTCAACCAGATCATTACGATTTGCCCTGGTGTAGAGTTCAATGGATTCCTTCCGACTTTTCACAAGTTTATTCAGCAATTTTAATTCATCATCGGGATTCATTTCCCTGTCTATGCCACTTTTTTTAAACTCAATAATACCTGAACGAATTGAACGCAAGGTTTCAGTTCGTAATTTGTCTTGAGCTTTCATAGCATTGGTCAATTGCTCATTGATTAATTCTTCAAGCGCCATTTTTCACCTCTATTTCATTTATTTCAAAATTATTATCGCAATCTGTGCAATGATAATATTTTTCCCAATCACCTGATTCTTTGTTTTTTCTATATTTTATTTCTAAATAATAATTGCCACATTTTGGACATTGAATATTGACAGGTTCATAATTTGTCAAATAATCGCATTTTGGATAATTCGAACATGACCAGAATTTCTTTTTAGTTCTTGATGAATAGCGTTCCACAAGTTCGCCTTCTCCGCATTTTGGACAATGGACATTAGTGGATATTGGGCGAGTGCCTTTGCACTTGGGATAATCGATGCATCCGTAAAATCTGCCATTTTTTGAATCACGAAGCACCATTTCCTTCCCGCAAATCGGACACTGAATTCCTTCAACAATTTGCAGCTCTTTTTTCGCTTGATTTTCCCCTATTGTTGTTGGCATTGGCTGAGTATAATCGCAATCAGGGTAAGTGGAGCATCCAAGGAAGCGTCCATTTCTTCCAACGCGAACAACAAGTGGCGAACCGCACTTCGGACATTTCAGTTCTGTATTTTCATTATGTTCAGCTTGTGCTTTTTCCAAGGTTTTCGAAAATGGATCATAGAATTCCTTCATTACGTGGAGATAATCGGTTTCATTCTGTGCAATTTTATCAAGGTCATCTTCCATTTTTGCAGTGAATTCAGTATTGAAAATATTATCAAAATGGGCAACAAGTGCATCATTGATATCAAATCCAAGAACAGTTGGCTTCAAAACTTTTAATACTTGCTCAATATAACCTCTATCAAGAATTGTTTTAACAATTGATGAATAAGTACTTGGTCTGCCAATTCCCAGTTCATCAAGCTTCTTGATAAGACTTGCACGGTTGAATCTTGCAGGCGGTTTTGTGAAAGTTTGCTTTGATTCAACTTTTTTCAAAGAGAACGCATCACCAATTTTAATATTAGGTGGCAAAATAGATTGATTTTCATCATCGCTATCATCATCTGAATCTTGATCTTCCTGATATAGTTTCAAATATCCGTCGAATTTAATAACAGAGCCGGTCGCACGGAATTGCAAATCTTGGGCTTCAATAGTGAGAGTTGTTTGCTCGATTTTTGCATTGCTCATTTGAGAAGCAAGATAGCGTTGATAAATCAATTTATATAATGCGAATTGGTCTTTATCGAGATATTGTTGCAAATAGTTTAATTCAAACTCTAATGTTGTGGGACGGATTGCCTCGTGAGCGTCCTGCACATTTTGAGATTTAGATTCATAAACAGGTGGCTTTGCAGGCGCATAATCTTTACCAAAATTTGATTTGATATATTCAGCAGCGGATGCTTGTGCTTCGGGGCTAATTCTCACTGAATCGCTTCGCATATAAGTAATCAGACCTATTGCACCCTGAGTGCCAACTGATACACCTTCGTATAGTCTTTGCGCAACAGACATAGTTTTCTCATTAG
>DIEP01000033.1 GCA_002418685.1 Ignavibacteria bacterium UBA5771 | reverse complement strand
CTTGGCGAGGAAATTTCAATGGAAGACCTCGGGGGAGCAAGAGTGCAAGCCGAAATTTCAGGTAATGCTCATTTCTTTGCAGAAACCGAACTTGAATGCTTCGAGCAAATCAAAAAATTAGTTACTTTCATACCTTGGAATAACCGCAAAAAGCCCGATCCCGTGCTTCCTGCTCAACCCCTTACAAGTCAAACAATTACTGAAATTCTTTCAAATGATAGTACAGAACCTTATGATGTCCGAGATGTTATTAAAGCAATTGCCGATAAATCCGATTTTTTTGAAGTGCAAGAGCTTTGGGCACGAAATATTGTCATAGGTTTCATCCGAATGAATGGAGAAACCGTTGGGGTTGTAGCTAATCAACCGCTCGTGCTTGCAGGAGTGCTTGATGTGGATTCGTCAGATAAAGCTGCGCGATTCATTCGCTTTTGCGATGCATTCAATATCCCCTTACTTACTCTCGTTGATTTGCCTGGGTATTTGCCTGGTGTCGAGCAAGAGTATGCAGGTGTGATTCGGCATGGTGCAAAAATTCTATATGCTTATAGCGAGGCAACTGTTTTGAAAATGACTGTGATTATGCGCAAAGCTTATGGAGGTGGATATATTGCAATGTGCTCACGCCATTTGGGTGCGGATTTTGTGTTTGCTTGGCCCACTGCTGAAATTGCTGTGATGGGACCCGAAGGTGCTGCAAATATCATATTTAAAAAGGAGATTGAATCAGCTCCTAATCCCGAAGAAATGCGAAAAATCAAAGTACAGGAATATACCGAGAAATTTGCTAATCCTTACAAGGCTGCTGCTAATGGGTATATCGATGCAGTTATTTCGCCCGATGAAACTCGCGAACAAATCTTGCATTGTATTCGTATTGCTAAAAATAAAAATGTACATCATCCCGATAAAAAACATGGGATACCACCATTTTAATAGGAAAAATTATGGACGAAACATTGAAAGGGAAAATAGTCGTTGATGATACGACTTACAATACTTATCTTACCAAAAAATATATTAATCGCAAGCAAATAAGCCCTGTTAATCCAAATATTATCACTGCATTTATTCCGGGTGTAATTAAGGAAATATTAGTTAAGAAAGGAGATAGCGTTTATAAAGGGCAACCATTGCTAATACTTGAAGCTATGAAAATGAAAAACAGAGTGTTTTCGCATCGAGATGGCGTTATTGATGATATTTTAGTAAAAATCGATGAAAGAGTTAGCAAAGATCAACCCGTTGTGAAATTTAGCGATTAGTTTTTCTATATTTCTGAGTTTCGATTCCATACTTTCTGATTTTGATATGTAGGGTTTCACGACTTACACCAAGCAAGGCAGCGGTTTTACTAACATTTCCGTTATTTTCTCTTAAAGCATTTTCAATATTGACTTTATCAACAACTGCTAAATCTTCTTTTAAAGAATGGCGTGGTTGGGCATCATGTTTGTTCCTGCCATTTGATTGGGAGTGATTTTGGCTTGACACAATTTTATCGAGTATGGGTATCTCGATTCTATCTTCATCGATAGTTTGCAAGGCAATATGGACAATATTAATTAGCTCACGAACATTTCCTTTCCATTCTTTTAATGCCAGATATTCCAAAGAAGAAGGAGTAAAATATTTTTCGGTTTTATAGTATTCGTTATGTAGCTGCACGTAATAATTGACAATGTCAGGGACATCTTCTCTTCTTTCTTTCAAAGGAGGAATATTTATTTCGCATTCACGCAAGCGGTGGAATAGTTGCTCGCGATATTTCCCTTCTTCCATCATTTTTACAAGATCGCGGTCTGTTGCCGAAACAAATCGCAAATCGATTTCCTCTGATTGCACACTTCCAACTTTTCGGATAATTTTCTCATCCACAGGAATGAATAAATTAGATTGTAAATCAAGAGATAAATCGCCAATTTCATCAAGGAATAACGTGCCATGATTAGCTTCGTGGAATAATCCTCTCTTTGTGTCGAATGCTCCTGAAAAAGCACCTTTGACGTGACCGAAAAGCTCGCTCTGAAAAAGATCGCGCGGAATATTTGGAATATCAACAGTGATAAAAGGTCCTGTGCGCTGTCTGCTAACGTTATGAATTGCTTTTGCGATTAAACTTTTGCCCGTTCCCGTTTCGCCTGTCAGCAGCACATTTAAATCGGTTCGTCCAAAACGAATAATTAACCTACCAATATCAAGCATCGCATCAGATTTGGCAACAATACCATTTCCCATTAAAAATTTCCGTATTGTTTCATCATCTTCTTGAATATCTAGTTTCAAGCAGCTATCGAGAACTTCCCGTATTTTTTCTTTATTTAATATGCTTTTTTCAATAAAATTAATAGCCCCAAGCTTAGTAGCTTTAACAGCAATGGAAATAGTCCCTCGTCCTGTGATCATCACAACAGGTATAAATGGATAATTGTGCCTCAAGATTCCAAGCACGTCTATACCCGTTAATGGATCATCATTGCCGAATTCAATATCTAGAAATACAAGACTAATCTTATTCGGGTCTGCTTTTATATAATTTAAACCATCTGTTGTGTGATGAAATGCAACTGTGCTATAGCCAAACGATCTAACAATATCCTGCATAGAATTGCAGAATTCCACATTATCGTCAAGAATTAATATTTCCATTATTCATTCTCCTGTATAAAGCCAATTGAACCAGAAATAGTTGCCTGTAAACTATCAAATACGGCTCTAAATTGCCTATTCCCTGCATTCGTATATTCTCTATTCCATAATGCTCGGAAATATACTCCATTGGATTTGTCTATATATTCCACGAAATTGGATATTTCGCCGGGTGAATTCAAGGCTTGGGTCTTTGTTATTGCATTTTGTA
>DIEP01000055.1 GCA_002418685.1 Ignavibacteria bacterium UBA5771 | reverse complement strand
TTGGTGGCTATCATTTTGGAAAATTCGCAGCAATTGGTGGAATTGGATGTGTCCCTTTTGGTACTACTATATGGGGAGCTCAAGTAGAATTTATGTTTAATTTGAAATCTGCTCGACATTTTGAGCATAATATCGGGTTTGGGGTAGGTTATAGCTTTATAGGTAGTAAACTGTCGAAGGCACAGGAGTGGACATATATTGGTTTATTCTATAATTTGAATATTTATGGATTTTACTTAGAGCCGGGTTTGACTATTGGAAGTGGTACTTACAAAAATCCCCAAATTGCTTTTCAATTTGGATATGTTTATCGATTTAATTAATAAGTCATTGCTCAATATCTAAGTCATTTTCATTATTATTATGGAAATATTTCACAATTTCCTCGGCACTTTTTTCATTTATAACTAATTTTAAATCATCGATGCTTGCTTCATAAACTTGTTTGACTGAGCCAAAATGCTGTAATAACATCTTGGATTTCTTTTCGCCAATTCCCGGAATTTCCATTAGTTCCGTTTGCAATGTTCGTTTTTCACGCAATTTCCTATGATATGTAATAGCAAAGCGATGTGCTTCATCGCGAATATGTTGCAATAATATCAAGCTCGATGAAGATTTTGGCAATTGTAATGATTCGCTTTCCCCAGGGGTAAATATTTCTTCTAATCTTTTAGCTAAACCAATGATTGGCACTTTGTCCTCAATATGCAATTCTTGAAGCACTTGATAAGCTACGTTCAGCTGACCCTTGCCACCATCAATCAAAATCAAATCAGGCAATTGCTTTTTCTCGCTTAATACTCGCGTGTATCTCCGCATCACTGCTTCCTTCATAGCAGCAAAATCATCATTCCGCAAAACAGTTTCATTTTTAAATTTTCTATATTCAGATTTCTTGGGTTTGCCACCTTCAAAGACAACCATTGACGAAACAAGGTCAGTCCCCTGAATATGCGAATTATCGAAGCACTCAATACGCAATGGTGGGCGTTTCAAGTGCAAATCTCTCTGGAGAGATTGCACAGTTCGAGGTATAATTTTCTCCCGCATCTCAATTGCATTCAAATACTCAATTAATATTTGCTCCGCATTCGAGTTCGCCATTTGGACAAGTTTCAATTTTTCGCCTGTTTGGGGAATTATAATCGATAATGGATGATTATACCGTTTGCTTAACCAATCCATAAGATATTCTGTATCAAATGGTTCCGCCGATAAATATATTTCTTTCGGAAGAAAGTCTCTATCCAAATACCATGCTTCGAGCGTCCTTTGTATTATTTCTGATTGGTCGGAATTGAGCGAATCCTTGATGATAAAATGCTTGCGTCCAATCAATTTTCCTTCACGAACGATAAAAACGACTGTGCAAGCAAATTCATTGCTGCGAAATAAACCAAACACATCTCTATCCACCAAATCAGAAGAAACAATTTTCTGCTTATTCGCAAAATCGTGAAGTTTTACCAATCTGTCTCGAATTACAGCAGCATCTTCAAATTTCATTTGTTCGGAAAGCCGTTCCATTTCATCTTGCATTAGTTTTTCCAATTCTTTTGTGCGTCCATTTAGAATTTGAATCGCTTTTTTGATATTACTATTATATTGTTCGCGGGAAATATAACCAACACAAGGTCCTTCGCATTTATGAATATGATAATCAAGGCAGACGCGGAATTTATTCTTTGCAATAGATTCATCCGTTAAATTTAGAGAGCATGACCGCACAAAAAACATATTGCGGATGAATCTTAATAGCGCTTTCATTGTGCTGACGTCTGAATATGGACCGAAATACTTAGAACCATCTCTTATGATGTGCCTTGTGGAAAATATTCTTGGAAATTCTTCATTTGTAATACGTATATATGGATATGTCTTGTCGTCTCGCAGAAGAATATTATACTTTGGCTTATGCTTTTTTATGAGCGTATCTTCAAGGATAAATGCTTCATCTTCCGTATCAACTATGATATATTCTAAATCATAAATATGGGAGACCATTACTTTTGTTTTTGCATCGACAAATCTCCCTTCTTGGAAATACGAACGAACTCGATTACGCAAATTTTTGGCTTTGCCAACGTAAATAATCCTATCTGACGAATCTTTATAAAGATACACGCCCGGCTTAGTAGGCAATTGTGCCAATTTTTGAGCTATATCGGGATTGATATCCTCGCTCAATTGCAATTGCTCGGAACTATATGGTATAATTTGGTGTGTATCCATAATAAATCACATATTTTGTATCCATTTCGGAACTTCAAATCCAGGTTTTTTTATATATATTTTATTTTCTTTTTTAATTACGTCAAATATTTTTAGGGATTTCCCGCCAAATCTCGGATTCATGTTCTCGCCTGTTTCAAGACTGAATTCCCAACCATGAAAGGGGCAGCTTACGGTCAAATCTTCAATAGCACCTTCATAGATTTCGCGAGTATGCTTGTGTGGGCAAGTATTTGAAACAGCAAATAATTCGCTATTGATGAGAAAAACTGCAACTTCATCATCAGGATTATCGCTTAATTCCACTTTGACGCCCTTGCCGTTTGTAAGCTTATCCGCATCAAGGATTTCCAAATATAATTCGCCATTTATTATTTCTTCGGGATAATTAAATTTTTCATCAAACATTTGTGTATTATAAAATTAATAATAATATGACGAATGAAATCGAAGTCATTGCTAAGAATGGAAATCCTGAAGCAATCTAATGGCATTTTATAACAGATAGGCATTTGGAAAGCAATTTCCCGATGGTTCTAATTTATCTCAAAATATTTCTGTAAATTTGAATAATTCATTCTGCAAGCGAAAAATAAACAATGATGAGAACTATTATATGAATTAGATTTAAATATATTGAAAAAGTAAAATTCCACAACTATTCGTCTCAATCAAACTAACAGGAGGAACGATAAAATACTATGATTAAAGAAAACGGAAATGATTATAAAGAGATCGTTTTTCCAATTCCTACAAAGCTTAATCTAAAAGAAAAAGCATACTTAAAAAAAATATTCAAAAGATTTCCCGAGAATGAAATCACTTATGATATTTCAGACGAGCAATTTACTTTGTTCTTAAAGTCTATAGACATACAACAATTCCAAAATGAATTAGACAAGATACAACAAGAAATCAAATCTCAATCTCTATTGGTTCTTCTCGAAGCAGTAATGAAAAAAATATATTCAATTAAGAGCTATGCGATAAAAAATAATAAGCGGATCTACGTTGGGTATAATAATGAAATAAAAGTAAAGGATAAAAAAGCTAAAGAAACTAACAGGCAACAATATTTTTATACATCCGGAAATAATTTTTCTGAAAATAACAATTTAATACCTCCCGAGTTTGAAAATAAAATAATATGTGGCGACAGCTTTGAAATATTAAAAAAATTACCCGATAATTGTATTGATTTAGTTTTCACTTCACCACCATATAATTTTGGTCTCAAGTATGAATCAGATAATGACTCACACTATTGGGAGAATTATTTTTCAAAATTGTTTGAAATATTTAGCGAGTGCATCCGCGTTTTAAAATTTGGTGGTAGGGTGGTTGTGAATGTTCAACCACTTTTCTCTGATTATATTCCAACTCATCATATAATTAGCAATTTTTTTATGTCCAATAAACTAATTTGGAAAGGTGAAATTCTGTGGGAGAAAAATAATTACAATTGCAAATATACATCATGGGGAAGCTGGAAAAGTCCGAGCAATCCCTATTTGAAATATACATGGGAATTTATCGAGATTTTTGCAAAAGGGTCATTAAAAAAAGAAGGAAATATCGAAGATGCTGACATCACAGCTGATGAATTTAAAAAATGGGTTGTAAGCAAATGGTCAATTGCCGCAGAAAAAAATATGAAAGGATTTAATCATCCTGCAATGTTTCCTGAAGAACTTGCAACACGTGTCCTAAAACTTTTCAGCTTTCAAAATGATATTGTTTTAGATCCTTTTAATGGCGTAGGAACAACAACATTGGTTGCAAAGAGATCTAACCGCAGATATTTAGG
>DIEP01000048.1 GCA_002418685.1 Ignavibacteria bacterium UBA5771 | reverse complement strand
CTTGGTTATATCAGATATTTTGAAAATTCTATGGAATTCACCAAAACCAACAGACAAACTACTTTCAGAAATCTTCAGAACAAAAAAGAATATCGGAAGCAAAGAAAGGCGTTTTGCTTCTGAAATAATATTCGCAATATTAAGAAATAAATTGATATTGGAATATCTTATTAAAAAATTAGAAGATATCGATTTAATTAGCAATAATGATAATAAATATTTACTATCAATTTATCTTTTTCTAATTTTGAAAGATAGCGATCAAGATATATCTCCCGAATTTGAACCTCAAATTTTACTTTCTCGAATAAATCAAAATGCAAAAATCAGTAATATTTTGGAATCTTATTTTAATGACAAATTAAATAACGTAACTTTCAATGTAATTAATGCTTTTGAAGAATTAAATAAGGACATATCAAATCTGCAAGAAGTCAATTATAAAGATAATTTAAAAGCATTGTCCGTTCGCTATTCATTTCCCGAATGGCTGCTGGAAAAGATAGTTCATAAATTCAATAATAAAGAGCAATTAATAAATTTTTTATATAAATCTACAAATTCGGCAAATCCTACAATTCGAGTAAATCAATTGAATTCAAGTATTGAAGAAATCGAAAATGAATTGCGGAATTCTAATATAAAGTTTTATCGTAGTCAGATATCTCCTTCTGCAATCGTGCTACAAGATCGTGTGCAATTAAGCGAACTGGATTTTTTCAAATTGGGCAAAGTCGAAGTGCAAGACGAAGGTAGCCAAATCATCTCTTATATTTTAGATCCGCAGCCAGGGGAATCGGTCCTTGATGCTTGTGCGGGTGCAGGCGGGAAATCACTTCATATCGCTGAGTTAATGAAAAATCAGGGGAGAGTAATTGCCAATGATATAGAATTCCATCGGCTTAAAGAAATCCCAAAACGTGCAGCCCGAAGCGGATTATCGATTATTGATACTTTTAATTCGCGAGATAATGATTTGCGAGAATTCACTGATAAAGATAGAACTTTGCGAGATGGTTTCGATAGAATTCTAATTGATGCTCCATGTTCGGGTTTGGGAACAATCAGACGCGATCCAATGAAGAAATACCGTATTAACCCAAATTTAATCGAGAAGCTGCAAAGAAATCAATTGCAAATCTTAACGGAATACTCGAAATTTCTCAGAGTGGGGGGGATCCTTGTTTATTCAACTTGTTCATTGCTTCCCGATGAAAATGAATGGGTGATTGAAGCATTTTTGCAACAGAATGAAAATTTTGCTGGTGATCCTATTCTTTCAATTATCAATAAAAATAAAATTGGTTTGGAAAATATTAGCAATGATGCGTTTGTGCTACATATTGATTTTACTCAATCCAATTCAGACGGCTTTTTTATGGCGAGAATGAAAAGAATTGAATAAAAGCAAAATGCTATTCCTCAGTTGAAAATTTATCTAATTCATCTTCAATTGGAATTGGATATTCGCCTGTAAAGCAAGCAGTGCAATAATCAATACCGGCACTGTGCGGAACTGATTCGAGCATTTTTTCTTTAGAAAGATAATGTAAAGTGTCCGCGCCGATTGCTTGGCGTATTTCTTCGACATTCGCATGATGATTTGCTATCAATTCGTCGCGAGTTGGGAAATCCATTCCATAATGGCAAGGGAATTTCACAGGTGGAGACGAAATTCGCATATCCACTGATTTAGGATTTGCCTTTCGCAAAAGTTGAACGAGCGCTTGAGAAGTTGTGCCGCGAACAATTGAATCGTCAACAAGCGTGATATGCCGCCCTTGAATTACCCCTTGCACAGTATTGAATTTTGTCTTCACTTTTAATTCGCGTTCGTTTTGATTAGGAGAAATAAACGTTCTGCCCGAATAGTGATTTCTGATTAAGCCAATTTCAAATCTAGTTGGATAATTATATTTGTTATTAGTATGAGCAAAACCAAGCGAGGCAGTATTGGCGCTATCGGGCACTGCGATAACATTGACTCTCTCATCGTCATCCTTTATTACGGGACTTTCTATTGCAAGTGCTTTTCCAAGCTTTCGCCGAACTTTATCGACGCTTTCACCAAAAATTTTGCTATCAGGACGTGCGAAATAAATGTATTCAAAAATGCAATGTTTTGCAGTAGGAGTTTCAGGCATAATTTTATATGATTTGATATTGCCTGTTTCGATTGTATCTTGATCAATAACTACGATTTCATTGCTTTCGACACTACGTATGTATTCCGCATCAATGATATCAAATGCACATGTTTCACTTGCAAGGATATATGCCCAGCTTCCATTATTTTTCACACGCCCAATGCTCAAAGGTCGAACTCCATAGGGGTCTCGCACACCAATCAAAGCATATTCCGTTAATATAACAAGAGAATATGCACCAACTGTGATTTGCAATGCTTCTTGAATTTGTTCTAATTGTGTAGTTTTTTTGCTATGTGCAATTAAATGAAGGAAAAGCTCGGAATCAGTAGTTGTTTGGAAAATTGTTCCTTCATCCTGCAATTTTTCCCGCAAATATTTTGTGTTAGTCAAATTGCCATTATGAGCAAGCGAAAGGATACCGCTTTTGTAATTAATATTGAAGGGTTGAATATTCCAACGAGTGGAAGAACCCGTTGTGGAATATCTATTGTGCCCAATTGCCGAGTTACCAATTAGTTGATCCTGAAAAATTTTGGGATCGTGGAATACTTCAGAAATAAGCCCTAACCCTTTATTATATGCGTATCGCATTTTCTTTTTTTCTTTATCATAATAAAAAGATGTTATTCCTGCAGCTTCTTGACCCCTATGTTGCATCGAAAATAATCCATAATACGTAATAAGCGATGATTGTGGATGATTGAATATCCCGAAAACACCACAATTCGAATTTGGCTTGTCTATTTCTCTAATTTCTTTTATTTCCATTTTAGTAATAATTAAATTGAAATCCTAAACCAAGATGCTCTATTTTTTGTTCATAAAATTGCCCAAAATAACTTTCGCCTG
>DIEP01000132.1:4692-4912 GCA_002418685.1 Ignavibacteria bacterium UBA5771 | reverse complement strand
GTATCATTGATCTGTATTGTCTTTGAATTATATACATCATTGATTTTATTGCTTGGAGTTGAAAGTCCTCCAAAGAATCCAAAGTCAGAGGATGCCGCGAAACTTTCCTGAAAAAGAAATGCTGATAGAAAGAGCGTTGCAAGAACAATTTTCTTCATTATGTATTCCCTTATAAAAAATATTGAAATCTATTATGAACAATTTAAAATTAAGCCAACAA
>DIEP01000132.1:0-4521 GCA_002418685.1 Ignavibacteria bacterium UBA5771 | reverse complement strand
TTATATCATTTTTTAATAAATTTTTTATTAAATTGCTTTTTTATTGTTTAATAAAAGGTTTAAACGTGAAAAAATTTCGTTTCATCATTGCGGCTTTGTTACTAATTGGTTTTACTAATTCTGCTTACTCTCAAAAAAATCTATGGATGTCTCCTAATTTTGGTATATACGGTGGACTTGGTATCAATATGTATGGACCCGATGAATTTCGAATTGAGAGAGAGACTTCTTTGGGTTATTATGGTGGAGTAATTGGCAATTTCCCAATAAGTAATATTTTTATAATTTCCGGAAGATTAGGGTATAATCCACTTGATGTGAAATTGAAAACTACTAATTACGACGACAATATGAATCCCATTAGCAAAGGGCATTCAGATTGTAGATATGATTATTTGGAAATATCTCCTATATTGCAATTTCATAATCTTTTTCCTTTAAGAAATATTTATTTACTTACAGGATTAGAATTCGGGATTCCTTTGACCCTCGAATGTGATGAATATTGTAATTGTCTAATTGGAGACACTTCTATTACACAACTGGATGTGCAAATACCAAACAAATCTCTAAGAGTGGCTCTTGTACTTGGAGCGGGTTACGTTATTCAAGTAAGCAGAAATGTGTTTCTAACACCTGAGGCATCCTTCCGATATGCATTTACAGACATTTCTACTGACGAGGATATGGATACTGAGAAAGTCAATCAAGTACGGTTGGGTTTATCTCTTACGTTCGATTTGTTCAGAAGAATGGAAATGAATGAATAGTTAGAAATTTACTTATTTATACTTAACTTTGCTGTTTTTATATTATTTCTATAATATTATCCAATTACATTCTTTTATCAAATGAAGTGAGTTTAATTCTTTATTTCGCAATAGAATATTTAAACTATCAATATCAATAAAAGCTATAGATTAGCACAGCGAAATTTAATTTTAAAGAAAAAATTATATCATTTCTAATAAATTTTTATTAAATTGCATTTTTTATTGTTTAATAAAAGGTTTAAGTATGACTAAATTTCGTTTCATTATTGCGCTTTTGTTTGTATTGTGCTTTACAAACATTGCCTACTCTCAAAAAAATCTATGGATGCCTACTAATATTGGTATATACGGTGGACTCGGTATCAATATGCATCAGCCAAGTTGGACTGATTTTGGGGTGCTGACAGGATTACCAATTCCCTATAATCAAAGCTCAACTGCTTTGGGCTACTTTGGGGGAGTAATTGGCAATTTCCCAATCAATGATATGTTTACAATTTCAGGAAGAATAGGGTATAATGCACTCGATGGGAAAATTGAAGCATCTGTAACTAATGGTATCGTTACTGAAGAACATACTCTTGATGGGAGATTCGATTATTTTGAAATTTCCCCTATATTGCAATTGCATAATCTCTTGCCTGTAAAAAATATTTATTTTCTTGCAGGGCTCGAAATCGGTATTCCCGTAACTGCAGAATGGGATTATACATATTATGAATCGGTAACTCCTCCAACAACAACAACCATTATAGGTGTTGCAATGCCTGATAAAGCAACGCGCGTGGCTCTTGCAGTCGGAGCGGGTTATATTATTCCACTTAGCAGAAATGTATTTTTGACCCCCGAAGCCTCATTTAGATTTGCTATGACAAACCTCTCTTCTAATGCTATTTATGATAGTTGGACAGTCAATCAACTGCGTTTAGGAGTTTCTCTAACATTTGGATTATCTAAATATGAAGAGGAAGTCCAAGAGCAGCCAGCTACTTATCGTTCGCTGACTGTCAATGAACCTACTTTACGCTATTATGACAAAAATATGGATCTGCATCCCCTTGCACAGGTGAAAGTCGAAGAAGTCCAATATTCTGAACTTTACCCAATTATACCTTATGTGTTTTTCCCTGAAGGAAAATCCACACCAAACCCGTCGACTCAAGTGCTATCAGCGGAAAGCGAAGCAGGTGAATTCAATATTGAAAATCTCTCAGCTGATGCTGAACAAATCAACACCTACACTCTGGATATAATTGGAACTCGAATGAAAGCAAATCCGAATGCTACTTTGACAATTACGGGTACTGTCAATTCTAATGAAATCAAAAATAATCAAAAGAATCTTGCAAAAGAAAGAGGAGATTTCGCAAGGAATTATCTTGTCGCGAATTATAGTATTGATCCTAACCGCATTACAGTGATAGCGGGAGGATTACCATCTAAGCAGTCTTCAAAAACTGACCCCGATGGAGAATCAGAAAATTCCCGCGCCGAATTGGCTTCACAAAATCCCGAGATAATGAAGCCATTGTTGACTACCGGCGAAAGAGAACGCGTTACTGACCCAACTATAATTGAATTTTATCCAAATATTGAAACTAATGATACTATCTCTAATTGGGAATTAGTATATTTCCAAGGTGGTACTCAACTCAAGCGTTTCGTAGGAAGTGGCAATCCTGCTCATATTTCATGGCAAATTGCACCCAATCTTCTGAAGCCCTCACAAGTCCCAATCGATTATCAGTTCAATGTTGAAACTGTGTCAGGACTGAAAAAAGGAACTGAGGGTTCCATTCCTGTTGACTTCCTTTCTTATACACGTAAGAAATCAGAAGATTTGCCCGATCGAACAATTTCTAAATTCAGTCTTGTTTTATTCGATTTCGATAGCGATGTAATTAGCGATCAAGATAAAAGGACAATAGATCAATACGTAATACCTGCAATTAAAGCTAATTCTACTGTTCAGATTTATGGATACACCGATAGAATTGGTGATGAAAATTACAATAAGAAGCTTGCACAGCGTCGCGCTGATAATGTGCAAAAATATATCTCAAGCAAAGTAAAGAACGTAAAATATGAAACTTTCGGACTTGGTGAAAGTGTTCAGATTTTCAATAATGATATACAAACAGGTAGGATGCTATCTCGAACTGTTCAAGTTTATATTGTAACACCTAAAAATTAATATGCTTATAAAAAGATAGGGGCAATTCATTCATTGCCCTTATCTAAAATAATGTTTAATAAAATATGATGTCCATTGCAAGAAATGAGATGACTAAGCAACCTAAAAAGTCAGTCGGTTTTTAAGAAAGAGAGTTAGGGTGAGTTCAGAGATTGCTTCATAAAAATATTTGTCTGCGATGACATTCTATTATTTATCTAAAAAGTAGAGACTTAGAATTTCTTAGTCTCTACTTTTTTTTAATTTTGTAATAATTTATCTGATATACTCAATGCTAATCATTCATAATCAAAATTATAATCCATTTTTCAATATTGCTTGTGAAGAGTATTTTTTTAAGCAATTCTCTGAAAATATAATCTTTATTTATAGAAATCAACCTTCGATTATTATTGGAAAGCACCAAAACGCATATAAAGAAGTAAATTATGATTTTGTGCAAGACAATGATATACCTGTGGTTAGGCGGATCAGCGGTGGTGGAGCGGTCTATCACGATTTAGGAAATCTCAATTTCGCCTTTATTCAAAATAAATCCGATGGTAATCTCTCGGATTTTAAGGGTTTCACATTGCCAATTCTTCAATTTCTCAATGAAATTGAAATACCTGCAAAATTAGAGAGCAGGAATGATTTACGAGTTAATGGGAAAAAATTTTCGGGAAATTCAGAGCATATTTTTAAAAATAGAGTGCTACATCATGGCACACTACTTTATAATACAAATCTAAGCAATCTCTGTAATTCACTGCGAATATCTGATTATTATATTGACCATTCCGTAAAATCAGTTCCTGCTCCCGTCATCAATCTTTCAGATTTTTTGGCAGAGCCAATTTCAATTGAGGAATTTGAAGATTTATTATTTATTTATTTAAAAAAGAAATTTCCCGAAGCAAGTGATTATATTTTAAATGATAAAGATATAGAAAATATTAATTTACTAATTGTCAATAAGTATTCGACTTGGGAATGGAATTATGGATATTTTGGAAATTATGAATTCAAACAAAATGCAGAAATTGATGGTGAACATTTAGAAATATATTTCCAAGTAAAAAATGGACTAATACAAGAATTCAAAATCGAATGTCCATACTTTAATTCTGATGAATGTGCATTAATTGACCTTTCATTAAAAAATACACAGCATAAATATAGTGCAATAAGGGAAAAATTGGAATCTCTGGATTTCTTTCATAATGATAAGCGAATATCAATTCAGAATTTAATGAAGCTCCTATTTTAATAAGGGGTTATTTCCCCCCTCTTCGTAAGAGGGGGTGAGGGGGTGTTCTCTTGTTATGGTTCTAAACCCGCCCAATTGGCAAGGAAATCCCGTTATGGCGTCTTGCATTTGCGATTTTGCTTTTGGAAGGGAAGAAGAAGATAACCACACCATCTTTTGATTGCCTGCCAATTGCGGAATTGCGGTGTGGCAATGCAGGTGCTGCTTATAAATTTAAAAAAATTTGGAGTTGTTCGCACATTTTTTGCATTTTTTTCATTTACAAAAATATTAAGTATTTGCAATTTATTTATATGAAATTTATT
>DIEP01000047.1:7864-11204 GCA_002418685.1 Ignavibacteria bacterium UBA5771 | reverse complement strand
AATTTTTCATTTTTTATAATCATTCTTTTTTCTTTTACCCAATTTTCAAATTGGCTATAAATTGCACCCCGAGATTTTTTCAATGTTGTTTCAGAATATGGGTCTATGAATATTATTCGAGAATCCTTAGTCCGAGCCATCCAATCGGAAATTCTAAGATTGATTCCGTAATCACTGAAACTATAACCGGAAATAATTAGAGTTTTACATTCCTTTAAGTTCAGATTGAATAAACCAATCAAGTCAAGGTAAATTCCATAATTATAGCTGAGCAACTTATTCGATATCCCCATTAATTCTGTATCACGTCCATAAACTCTTTCTTTACCACCAAATTTAAAATAAGGATAATCCTCCATTAGGTTGATAATTCTAACGATTTGATTATGATAATCTCCACCGCAAATACACTCCCTGTCTAAAGAGCCATGAAGTTTATAGAGTTTAACTCTAATATTATTATTCATTAAAGACTCCATTTGCCAAAGATTTACTTGGTTGTTGTAGAGTGGTAATGTAAATCCATCACAATATTCAATACCCTTGTTTCTTAATAATTCTTCGATTAAAGTATCAAAATTTAAAGTGAAAATATGTATTGAATCAGATTGTTTTGTATTTATTATCTTAATTAGTGGCGATAATACTGCCTTCCTTCTATTCGAAAGTAGTCTATATCTAACTACATCTTCAATGAACTTCAGAGACTCCACAATTAGAGTGCAATTTGGATTCTCACACATTTCTTTCAAATCTTTAAGAAATGGCTCTATCAAAGGGTTTCTGAAGTCTTTACTTAGATGTCCGTGGATTTGATATAATGCGTCATAAATATCTTCATACGTAATATCAGCTACATCATCAAAATAATTTGTTAGCAATGAATGGACTTTATGCAGGAAATTACCAATTTCGTATATATCTTTCTGGTCAGGTAAGTTACCGCTATAACGATTTTTGAAAGATTCAACAGTCTGATATTTTGCCCACGCATCATTCGAAATACACCATTTATCATAATCACAAAGTATTTCTTTTGTCAAGTCTTTTGTGCTTGGCATACAGGCAGGAATGGAAACACCTGCACCGAAAAGAAAAGCGATTGCTTTCATTCCTTCTTGCCCTCAAGTTTTTTTACTTCCTTATCAAAATCAGAAACATAATTTTTATCCTGAATCACACGATATTTTTCATATTCGGCTTCTGCTTTAATTTTCGCTTCTATTGCACTTACTCTGCCTTTATCTTCCAAAATGGGATAATTTGATAGCTCAAGGAATTGATTAAGAAATGCAGTCCAATCACTCATTTTCATAATGATATTTCGCTCAGCTCTGCTTTCTGCCAAATCCAAGAAAGCCGATACTATACGGTTCAATTCTTTGATATGTTGTTCGTTCAAGTAATTTTTGGCTATTGTCACATCAGATTTTTGAATTTTACCGACTGGCGCATTTTTCCATGTTGTCAAACCCATATAAATCTTATTGGCGTCAGCGTTTTTATAAATAATTTCCGAAGCAGTTTGCCCTGAAATAGCCCAATGAAGCTTGTTTTGAACAGTCGCGAAGAAGTCTTTAGTTATCTGGGCATCCTTGTCATAATCAACAGAGAGGGCATATATATCAGTAATTTTCTGATAAAATCTGCGTTCGCTGGCTCGTATTTCCCGAATTCTCTCAAGTAACTCATCAAAGTAATCTTTGCCGAATTTTTTACCTTGTTTCAATCTTTCGTCATCAAGGACAAAGCCTTTGATGATATATTCTTTTAAGGTTTGAGTAGCCCATATTCTGAACTGTGTCGCCTTGTAACTGTTAACCCTATAGCCAACTGCAATAATCATATCCAAGTTGTAATAAATAATTTCTTCTTTAACCTCTCCTCTATACCCGCGGTTCACGACAGTTTCCATTTTGGAAAGAGTCGAATCTTCAAGAAGTTCGCCTTCTTCAAAAATATTTTTTATATGTTTACTGACAGCAGGAACACCAACTCCAAACAGTTCAGCCATTGCTTTTTGGGTAAGCCAAAAGGTTTCGGCATTGTAAACAACATCGACACTTACTTTGCCTTCCGGAGTGCGATAAATGATTATTTCAGATGTTTTACTTAAATCCATTTCACTTCCTTCCCTCAATTATTCTTACTTCTTCGACTGCTTCCATACGAAACATGGCTTGGCATACAGGCAGGAATGGAAACACCTGCACCGAAAAGAAAAGCGATACTCATAAGCTACACCTCCACCATAATATTTTCAAATTCAAATTTGCTAAGTTTAACAACGGATAATCTTGGTTGCTTAAAAACTGTGGATAATGCTTCGTTTTGCCTTAGTTCCCCCATTGCTAACGGCACTTTGAAAAATATATTTTAGACAACAAATTAATTACAAATTTGTTAAATTTACATTTTTGTAAATTCTACTTATTCAAAAATAATAAATTTTTGGAACTATTATCAGAACAAAATGAGTTGGTATTATCACCCGGAACAATACAATATATATCTGCTTTGTCTTTCCCTGCTAATATTGTTGCTATTCCCGTAATAACAATTGCAATCAATGCTGATGCTAATGCAATAACCGACCCGATTATATCTACAATACTTAGCTTTTCAGCTGGTGGTAGAATTGACCAACCGACAACGGTAATTATTGGAGATGGATCACGTTTGGGAGGCAGAAACCGAGAATGGATTTCCAATGATTCTCAATTGATTGCTACAGTACAAATGGCAGGTGCAAATTCAAATTTATGGCAATAAAATATGTTTCTTGCCGATAATTTAAAAAATGATATTTCACTTTAAGAATATATAATATTTCAAACCTCTATATAGTTAATTGATTTTCCACAGTCATTGCTAATTCGTATTCTAATGAAGCAATATATTTGTTTAATGAGATTGGTTCGCCTTTTCATTCCACGCAATGATTTGGTAAATGAGAAATATCACTAAATTTGAACTTATAAAACAACAATATGGATCTCCTCTTTTTCAAATATTCATTATAAAATATCATTCTCAAAAAAGATTATACGAACATAATAGTCTATAAATTTTCTAATATAATCCATTGCTGAATGTTTTCAATTATCGATAGATATATTCTAAAAAATCATATTTCCACGTTTATCTTTGGAAGTTCGCTCGGCGTTTTCCTTTTCCTTATGCAATTTCTGATGAATCAGCTTGACAAATTCATCGGCAAAGGGCTGAGCGCGTGGTTAATCCTGCAAGTAATTACTTATAATCTTGCGTGGATGGTTGTTCTGTCTGTGCCAATGGGGGTGCTATTTTCAGTTGTTTTAACATTTGGCAATTTATCTTC
>DIEP01000047.1:0-7795 GCA_002418685.1 Ignavibacteria bacterium UBA5771 | reverse complement strand
TATTTAATGACTATGTGCTGCCCGAAGCAAATCATAAAGCAAAGATTCTAATGGCTGATATAAGCAGAAAAAAACCGACTTTTTCGCTTGAATCGGGACAATTTTCGCAAGCAATCAGCGGATACACAATACTATCGCGTAAAGTGGATTCGATTTCAGGAAAGATGACGGGAGTCACAATTTACGATAATACAAAAATGTTCACACAAAATATCATTTCAGCTGATAGCGGATATATTAAAAGCAACCCGACTTATTCCAAAATGATAATAACGCTTTATGATGGAGAAATGCACCAAATATTTAAGACCCGCCCAAACATTTATAGAATAATCGATTTCAAAGAAGGGAAAATTTATGTTGATGCTTCGGATTTCTTTTTCAATCGGTCAAGTGCAGATATTTTTTCACGTGGCGATAGAGAAATGCGGATTTCAGATATGCAGCAAATTATCGACGGATTAGAAAAAAATAAATCTGTTAAAATGCAAGAATTCGATTCTTTAATCTATAATCACTTGAATTATATATTATTAGGAAATCAAGTGAGTTATAATCAGAAATTTATAAACCCTGATTTAAAAAATTACGATAGTAATTCTCTTGCATATATTAATTCATTAAAAACAGCTGAGATACAAGTTAGTCACTTCAAGACTAATATGTATGCGGCGATGAGCAGTGTGGAAAGTTTGCAGAAGCGGATTGACCAATATAATGTAGAAATCCAAAAGAAATATTCAATTCCCTTTGCCTGCTTTGTATTTGTTTTGATTGCGGCACCGCTCGGCATAATCATTCGCAGAGGAAATTTCGGTGTGGCAGCGGCGGTCAGTCTTTTGTTCTATATATTTAATTGGGTATCATTAATTGGCGGTGAAAAGCTTGCTGATAGAGGAATAATCTCTCCTGTTCTAAGTATGTGGGGAGGCGATATCCTTGTCGGAATAATAGGAATAATATTAATGATAAGTGTTAATAATGAAAGTTTCCTCCGAAAAATAACAGATATTTTCAAGAAAATGCACATCCATATAAAATAAGTGCTATTTCCAAAATGGATATTTGACATTATTTCTTTATTTCACAGTATATTGGTTATTTAATTCTATTTTTTCCAATTGTTGTAATTTTCCAAAATTATAAGTTACCAAATTATAATTATGCCATCCAAATTGGTTAATTACTATATAAAATTACATATAATAATTATTATAACAATATTTTTTTGAAATATAACATTACATTTTTATGATTGATTTGTTAAAAGCAATAATTCTCGGAATTGTCGAAGGTTTCACAGAATTCCTCCCAATCTCATCCACAGGTCATTTAATATTGGTCAATCAATTCATTGGCTTTTCGAAAAACTTTGAAATGACATTTGATATAGTTATTCAATTTGGTGCAATACTTGCAATCATTGTCCTCTATCGCAATCGGCTTAATCCATTCATAGGAGACGAATCCAAGCGTGCAGAAACAATTGATATCTGGAAAAAGACAATTATCGGTGTCCTGCCTGCTATTCTAATTGGTGGAACACTTGGTGGAATAGTTGAAGAGAATCTTTTTAATCCTTTCGTCGTGGCTACTGCTTTATTAATTGGGGGGATAATTCTTTTGATAATTGAATCAAAGAAAAGGAATGCAAAAATCACATCAATCGCACAATTAAGTTATTCGACTGCAATTTTTATCGGTTTGATTCAGTCTCTTGCAATGATCCCGGGCACTTCGCGTTCGGCTGCAACGATTATCGGCGCTATGTTGCTTGGCTGCTCGAGAATTGTTTCAGCAGAATATTCATTTTTCCTTGCTATTCCCACAATGCTTGCCGCCTCTGTTTATTCGCTCTACAAACACGGGATGCATCTGACGGGAAATGAATATTTGCTTATTGCTGTCGGATTTGCAGTTTCATTCATTGTTGCATATTTCGTTGTGGCGGCGTTTATGAAATTTATTAGCACGAGAGATTTCAAAGTTTTCGGATATTATCGAATTGTTCTCGGTGTGATAGTCCTTCTATTTTTCCTTTTTTAATGTTAATTTCATAAATATTCTTATTTTTGATATTTAATTAATAAAATAATATGGACTTTAAAGAAGCAGATTTGCCCGGCATAGGGAAAAAGTTTACTGTCAGAACATCTTATAATCAAATCCTGAGAGTTATCATACATTTGACGGGAAAGCGTGAGCTTTTTATTTATGAAAATGAAGATGAAGATGAAGACTCAATTTATGACCTTGAACTTACAGAAGAAGATGCAAGTTTGATTGGCTCTATTTTAATGGGAACATATTTCAAACCCGAACAAGAGAAGCAAAGAGAACTTATCCTCTCGAAATTATCTATTGAATGGGTGGATGTCCCTAAAAATAATAAATTAACAAATCGCTCAATTGAAGAAAATCAAATTCGGAAAAAAACGGGTATTACGATTATTGCAATAATTCGAGATAAAAATATTATTTTAAACCTGGGACCGACAGAAATTATCAAAGAAGGTGATACGCTGGTAATTGTTGGCACAATAGATAGAACAGAATATTTTAAGAAAGAATTTAACTTGAATGAATAGTCTGAATCTAATCCTCGTTGTTGGAATTTCTGGGATTGTCTTGCTCCTTGCAAATACAATTGGAAAAGCCGTTAAATTGCCTGTCACTTTGTTTTATATCTTTGCGGGTATTCTGGTTTCATTTTTTATCGATATTGAAAAAATATCCGAACCAATCTTCCAGTTCGGTTTAATTATCCTTTTCTTCTATATTGGAATGGATTTTAACATAGAAAAAGTTATTAAATCATCCAAGAAAATTTATAAAACGGGGTTAATCGATATATTTTTTAACTTTTTTGTTATTTTTGGAATTTTAATTTTATTAGATTATAATTTTCAGAATTCATTTGGAATTGCAGGAATTACATTTGCAAGCTCCTCAGCAATAACAACTAAAATCATTATCGATAAAAGGAGAATTGCAAATCCCGAAACAGATTTAATTTTATCATTGATGGTATTTGAAGATATTTTTGCACCAATTCTGCTTGCTGTCATTACAGGTTTTTCGACTAACTCTGACCCTACAATTCTCAATTTTTTAACGATATTTCTGAAAATCGCAGCCGCTTTTGCCGTAATAATTCTAATCTCTAAATTATTTGCAAAGAAAATCGGTAATTTTATTTCGCTTTATATATCAGATGAAATTGTTGTAATATTTGTCTTGAGCGGAATGTTGCTATTTGCAGGTTTAACATACCATTTGCATCTTTCGGAGGCATTAGGATCATTTTTATTTGGAATATTTATTGCTGAAACGGGCAAATCGTTTGAATTTGAAAAGATGCTATTGCCAATTCGAGATTTCGCGATTGCTTTGTTTTTCTTAACATTTGGTGCGGTTGTTATTTCCAAGCCATTCCCAGATTTATCTTTTATATCCACTTTATTAATAATTGTAATAGCATCAATAATTGGGAAATATTTAACAGGATATTTCGGTGGCAAATTGTGGGGATTATCCTCGCGCCGATCGAAACTTGCAGGATTAAGTATAATTTCACGAGGCGAATTTTCGATTGCAATTTTAAAAACTGTTCCTGATGTAATTTATCCTTTATCAGCAATTTACACATTGACTTTATCAGTTTTCGGAATACTTTTTTCCACATTTGCCGATAAGATTATTAAAAAGAAACGACCCGTTATTGAAAAAAAATAATTGAAGATATATCAAACAGTATTCCTGCGTTATCAAATGTTGTTCTTCTACATATAAATTGATAGCTTGATAGAAATGATGATTTTAATTAATTTTCCGAATGTCAATTTCGTTTACATATATCTTTAAATTTATTATTTTTACTTTATGAAAAAATTACTCCACGGTGAAATATTAGCTGAGCGGCTTTCCAAAGAAGCATCTCTCTCAATTCAGCGTAATCCGATTAGTCTTATGCTTCATAATATTCGTAGTCTTTATAATGTTGGATCGATCTTTCGCACAGCTGACGCTGCTCTTCTTGAAAATTTAATACTGTGCGGTTTCACTCCTCACCCGCCAAGAGATGAAATATCCAAAACAGCACTCGGAGCCGATGAAACTGTTCCTTGGTATTATGAAAAGAATATTTTTGACGCTATTGATAAAGAAAAAGCTAAAGGCAAAATCGTCATTGCAGTTGAATTGACTGATAAAAAACGCTCTTATGATACTTTGCAAATAAATGATTTTCCACTCGTCTTAATTCTCGGAAATGAGATTTCAGGTATTGATGACGCAATCCTTGCCAAATGCGATGATGCTATAGAAATACCAATGAATGGAATGAAGCACTCCTTGAATGTTAGCGTTGCAGCAGGAATAGTAGCTTTTGAAGCACTCAAGACTTGGAAATATATAAATAATAATAAACAATAAGGAAATAATATATGTCGATAAAAATTGCTGTGCCAGAAGGCAAATATATAAATAATTTAATCGCGAATATTGATGCAGCAAAGAATAAGTATAATCTTGAGCTAATCTATGCGAAAGAAAAAGATATACCTCAGCTTTTGTTAAATAAATCAGTCGATCTTTCAATAATGAATCCCTTAAATTATGGGAAACTTCTCGAAACTGAACCATTTCGTATGCTTCCAACCACTTGCATAAGCGCACTTGGATTCTCACGCCTTGCCACAATTTCATTTAAAGAAGATTTAATTGAATTAAAAAAAATAGCAGCACCCGATAAAGATTCTTTTCTCGCGATTGCTACAAAAATAATTTATGATGAAAAGTATGATTTTGGTATTAAATTAGTAGAACTACCAAAAGAAGCAATGAAATCTTCAATTTCTTTTGATGCTGAGCTTTCTTATGAAGAAAATATTGAATATCCAAGCACAATGGATTTGACTGAAGAATGGAGTGATAATTTTAATTTTGCAATGCCCCTTGCATTCTGGGTAATTTCGGAATCAGCAGATGTGGAATTAATGAAAAAGATTACGCAGGAATTGATATTGAAAGATTTGCCAAATCCCCAAGTGATTCACGAACATTATCATAGAGGTGCGATATCTTATGAAAGGCAGGGATTAATCCAATGGCAATTTTCACCTGAACTTGAAAAAGCAATCGATGATACTTTGGAATTATTATTTCAACTAAATTATTTAACTCTGCTTTCGGATAGTCATATTGCTGAATAAATTTTTTTTGAAAATGAATTTTATATATCTGAAATTACTAATTATCCCGAGAATGAAATTGTAAAGAAGTCTCATTATTATACTAGCAGAGTATTAATCAAAACTTTTACAAACTCCTCACCTGATAAATTCTATATCAGATATAACTATATAAATCAGTAATACTCTTCATATCAGATTATTATACACATACAAATCAATTAAATAAATGAAGTTTATTAGTGTTCCTGTTGACACGGCATATACGCAATGCGGTTAATATTTTCATATAACAGACGCACCCGTCTGTGTGTATTGAAATTGTATGTTCATAGCCCACTATTAAAAATTGTGGGCTATTTTTGAATGATAATTTAATGGTTCATTACGAACAAATCGAAGAATGAACGAAATGTGGATTATGACACAAATTCATCATTTTACGAGTATTTTTCTACCCAAATTTGCACCAAAGCAACAAGGGTGTCGACTGTTTTTTCGAGTGCATTTACTGATAGCCATTCTGTTCGGCTATGGAAATTTTGCCCACCATTATAAATATTAGGGGTTGGCAATCCCATTTCAGACAAACGTGAACCATCTGTTCCACCTCGAATTGGGTTCCAATAAGGTTGCACTCCTGTTCGGTCCGCAGCTTCCCAAAGTGTATCGAGAACGATGGGATGCTTTTCAAGTGTATCCGACATATTGCGGTATTGCTCCTTTACTTCAAGCTCAATGCTTGCACGTGGATAGAGCTTTCTTACTTCATCAATAATGTTTTCAACAATTTTCTTTTGCAAATCGAGTCCTTCAGTTTTGAAATCGCGAAATAAAATATGAATTGTAGCACTTGCAACATCGCCCTGCATTGAATGTGGGTGGATATAAGGTTCATATCCTTCTGTTGTTTCGGGAGACATATATTTCGGGAAACGAGCAACGATCTCCGATGCAACTCTTGCTGCATTTACCATTATATTTTTCGCTGAACCGGGATGTATATCACGTCCTTTAATTTTGATTAAGCCTGAATTTGCAGAAAATGTTTCTTTATTTAGTTCGCCGGGCATTTCACCATCAACAGTATAGGCATATTGGCAACCAAATTTCTTTAAATCAAAGTATTTTGTGCCCTGACCAATTTCTTCGTCAGGTGTAAATCCAATGCGAATATCACCATGAGGAATATTTGGATTATTTACTAAAATTTCAGCAAGTTTCATAATTGCTGCTACGCCTGCTTTATCATCAGCACCAAGTAGTGTTGTTCCATCGGTTGTGACAAGTTTATGTCCGATGCAATATTTTTGTAGTGCAGGATTTTCTGCTTGACGAATTACAACTGTCGGGTCTGCGGGAAGCACAATATCCCCGCCCTGATAATTTTCTATAATTTGTGGATTTACATTTTCCGCAGTGACATCGGGAGATGTATCCACATGTGCCACTAATCCAATTCGTGGAACTTTGCTGTGTGCAGGATGATTATTTGGCAAATTTGAAGGGATAGTTGCCATAATATAGCAATGTTCGTCAATCTCAGCATCTTTTATACCCATTTCCTTCAATTCTTTGACTAATAAATTAGCTAAATTGAATTGCTTTTGAGTGCTTGGAGTCGTTTCGGATTCCTCGCTTGATCGAGTATCGATTTTTGCATATCTTAAGAATTTGTCAAGGACATTTTCATTCATAACTATATCTATAATTAACTTTTTAAAACTTTTTCTATTTCATTAAATACCACTTCGGGATATATATAATCCATGCAAAAGTATTCAGGATTTATACATTTTGGTTGAAAATAGCATTTACATTCTTTTTCAGGTTGGACAATTACACCTCTCCCATATAATTCGAACTCATTTGGATTGAAAATATTATTGAATAATACTATTTTCTTTTTTAATCCTATACCCAAATGCAGAGCCATCGTCACACCAGTGACAAGTAAATCAACATTTGAGAGCAGCGAAATGAATTTTTGTAATGGAAAATATCCAAGATAAGAAGCATTAGTTCGCTTGTGTAAAGACAAATTTCTCTTATCCTCAGCTTCCCCACCTAATAATAAAGGGAAATATCCGTGATTTTGGATTAAGCGAATAAGTTCCGCCCAATTATCTTCTGACCAAAGGCGCGAGGACCATCTAGCACCACAACCTGTATTCAATCCAATTATTTTTGCACCATTATTGGGAATCTCGAATGAGTAATTATTTGATTTCTCAAGGATATATTCTTCGCCATTGAATTCCCAGCCAAGTATTTCAAAAATTTCCTCTAAATATGATTTTGTATTATTTTTACTATAATCGTCAAATATTCCTGTATAAAATTTATGTTCTGCGACATTATCAATTGGAGCAGGTTTTCCATTTTTTAAAATAAACCCTGATTTTTTATTTGCTGAGATGCTCAAAGCAAGCGAGCAAGCATGCGGATCTTTATCAAGATTAATAAGCCAATCAAAATGCAATTCCTTGAGCCAAAGAATATTTTCTAAATTAAATTGTAGGATTTTATCAATTGATGATGGCAATACATCCGGTGTCAATGTCAGCCACCATATTTCATAATTTGGAAATTCTTTTTCAAAG
>DIEP01000067.1 GCA_002418685.1 Ignavibacteria bacterium UBA5771 | reverse complement strand
AATTGCCGAACCAAAAAATGATGAGATTATATATGATTTTTACTGTGGAACAGGTTCCATCACTCTGCCAATGTCAAAAAAATGCAAGTCTATCTATGGATTTGAAAGTTATGCCCACTCTATTGAAGATGCAAAGAATAATGCAGAAATTAACAATATTGAAAATGCAAATTTCCAAGTTTTGGATTTGAGTTCAAAAAATTTAATAAATGAGTTCACATCATTCCCAAAACCCGATACAATAATTCTTGACCCACCGCGAAGTGGATTGCATAAGAATACGGTGGAAGGATTAATTCAAATTTCTCCTGAAAAAATTATTTATGTCAGCTGCAATCCTGCAACTCTTGCTCGAGACCTTGAAAAATTCAAAGAATTTTATTCCGTGGAAGTCGTGCAACCGATTGATATGTTCCCACAAACTTACCATATTGAAACAATCATTAAACTAAATAAGAAATAATTTCGTAATTTTAAAGTTATTTAGAATTGAATTTTAGTTAATTTTTGAATACTATATTTGAATGGATAAACTAGTTATTGAAGGGGGAAATAAATTAAAGGGCAGTGTTCGGATTTCAGGTGCAAAAAATGGTTCTCTGGCATTAATTCCTGCAACAATTCTTGCTCCTGGAGTATATCATTTGTGGAACACTCCGATGCTTCGCGATGTTTGGACAATGTCACAATTAATGAATTCGCTTGGAACATTTTGCGAATTAAATGATCATGATCTTTTCATAGATTCTCGGAATATAAACAAATTTGAAGCTCCTTATGAATTGGTGAAAAAAATGCGAGCTTCCTTTTATGTATTGGGTCCTCTTGTCGCTCGATTTGGTTATGCAAAAGTATCATTACCTGGTGGTTGTGCGTGGGGTCCACGTCCCGTTGATTTGCATCTGAAAGGTTTAGAAAAACTTGGTGCAGAAATTGAAATAGAAGAAGGATATGTTATTGCAAAAGCAAAAAAATTAAAAGGTTCCCGCTTTCACTTTGACATATCGAGTGTGGGAGCAACAGGCAATATAATGATGGCTGCTACTCTTGCAGAAGGGACAACAATTTTAACCAATGCTGCGATTGAACCTGAAATTACAGCGCTTGCTCGATTTCTTGTGAAAATGGGTGCAAAAATTGATGGAATTGGCACTACAACACTTTGCATTGAAGGAGTTGATGAACTTAAACCGATAAATGAAACAACAATTCCTGATAGAATTGAAGCAGGAACGTATCTAATTGCAGGTGCAATGACAAAAAGCGAAATCGAGGTCACTAACGTCAATTCTTATCATTTGTCAAGTTTATTAGCAAAATTGGAGGAAACCGGTTGCGAAATCGACGTCAATCAAGATAAAATTGCATTAAAAATGGAGGATGCTCCATTACCAATTGATTTCATTACTGCACCTTATCCTGGATTGCCCACTGATTTGCAAGCACAGTGGATTGCATATATGCTTGCTTCAAATGGCACTTCAAAAGTGATTGATACGATTTATACAGATAGGTTCAAGCATGTTCCCGAGTTGCAAAGGCTTGGAGCTAATATTCAAATGATTGAAAATACTGCGATTGTTGAGGGAAATCATAAATTGAAGGGCGCCCCTGTGATGTCTTCAGATTTACGAGGAAGTGCATCGCTTGTGCTTGCGGGATTGATTGCCGAAGGCAGAACGGAAGTGCACCGAATCTATCATTTAGACCGCGGTTATGAAAATATGGAAGGGAAACTTTCATCAATTGGAGCAATAGTTAATAGGGTAAAGTCAGAATTGATATGAAAAAATTATTGAATAACGAATATGTCCTTTTGATATGCCGAATAATTGTCGGACTTATGTTTATTGTGGTTGGCGTTGGAAAAATTGCCAATCCTGAAGAATTCGCAAAAGAAATTGCAAATTATCAGATATTGCCATATTTATTTGTAAATATTACTGCAATTATTATTCCTTGGATTGAACTTTTTGCAGGCATTTTATTGCTTTTGGGAGTGCAAACAAAATCCTCGTCAATAGTGATTGCCGTAATGACTGTAGTGTTCACAATTGCGGTAATTATTGCAATAGCTAAAGGTTTAAATATCGAATGCGGGTGCTATTCAAATATTGCTTCGCAGCAAGTCGGGCTACCAAAAGTGCTTGAAAACATTGGATTGTTAATATTGACTTTCATTATCATATTAAGTGATAATAAAAAATTTAGTTTAAAATGATATTATTTTATTTATTGGAATTATAAAAATGGCTAAAATTATAGCAAAAATTGATTTTGAGGGAAAAGAGTACTCCCTTGAAACGGGACAGCTTGCAAAATTTGCAAGTGGGTCAGTATTGGTTAGGTGTGGTGAAACAATTGTTCTTGTCACAGCTGTTGCAAGCAATGATTTGAAAGATGTGGATTTTTTGCCTCTTACTGTTGAATATAGAGAAAAACTTTCAGCAGTTGGTAAATTTCCTGGTGGATTTATAAAGAGAGAAGGAAAACCTTCAGACAATGAAGTTCTTACATCTCGACTGATTGATCGTCCAATTCGACCAATGTTCCCCGATACATGGCATTATGAAACGCAAATAATTGCAACAGTGTTTTCAGCTGATCCGGATATTGATCCTGATACCCTTGCAGCGGTGGGTGCTTCGGCTGCTTTATTGATTTCCGACATACCATTTAATGAACCTCTTTCTGAAGTTCGTGTTGGAAAAATTGACGGTGAATATGTTGCCAATCCTTCTTTTGAAGATAGAAAGAAAAGTATATTGGATATTACTGTTGCGGGAACTGATGCAGCAATTTTAATGGTTGAAGGTGAATGCAATGAAATTTCCGAAGAGGATTTCCTTGGCGCCCTTGAATTTGCTCATTCAAAAATTCGTTTGTTGAATGATTTGCAAAAGCAATTGGCAAGTCAATTGCAAATTGTCAAAAGAGAATATCCTGTGCAAGAAATTCCTGAAGAATTGATTAAACTTGTGAAAGATACACTCCAAAATGATTTAAATGAATATATTCATAAAATTACTTCGAAAGCCGAACGAACAGCAACTCGCAAGAGTATGTTTGACACTGCACTATTGAAAGCTCAAGAAACATTTAATGATAATCAAGAATTATTGGAAAAGTTAGATGGATATATACTGCAAATTATTGATGAATTTGAGCAGGAAATGATGAGAAAAATGATCATTGAGGAAAAGAGAAGATTGGACGGAAGAGGGTTGAGAGATATCAGACCTATTAACTGCGAAGTTGGACTTCTTCCAAGGGCGCACGGCTCGGCATTATTTACACGCGGCGAAACGCAAAGTTTATGCTCAATAACACTTGGGACCCAGAAGGATTCACAAACAATAAATGGCATAGATCCTGTTTATCAGGAGCGATTTATGTTACATTATAATTTCCCTCCATTCAGCACGGGTGAAGTGGGAAGATTGATGGTTAGTCGTAGAGAAATCGGGCACGGTCATCTTGCATGGCGAGCATTAAAGGGGCAATTGCCTGAAGAAAACGATTTCCCTTATGCAATCCGCGTTATTTCGGATATCCTTGAATCGAATGGTTCATCTTCAATGGCAACTGTTTGCTCGGGTAGTCTCGGACTCTTTGATGCAGGTGTGCCATTGAAAAAGCCAGTGGCAGGTATTGCAATGGGTTTGATAAAAGAAAATGATGATATTGCTATTTTAAGCGATATTCTTGGAGATGAGGATCATCTTGGGGATATGGACTTCAAAGTGGCAGGAACTATTGACGGTATAACTGCTTGCCAGATGGATATTAAAATTGAGGGTATTACTATTGATATAATGCGGCAAGCTTTGCACCAAGCAAATGAAGGTAGATTGCATATTCTTGATATTATGAATAAAACATTAGATAAACCCCGAGAAGATATTTCAATGTATGCTCCTAGGTTTTATAAAATGGTAATTCCGACGGAAATGATTGGTGCTGTTATTGGAACAGGTGGCGAAACAATTCGCTCAATAACTACTCAGACACAAGCTGATATTGCAATTGAGCAAGACGGCACGGTAACGATTGCTGCTGCAAATTTCGACCAAGCGCAACTCGCAAGGCAAATGATTGAAAGTCTTGTTCGTAAACCTCAAGTAGGAGAAATTTACTCTGCAACTGTCAAAGAAATACGACCTAATCTTGGGGCGATTGTGGAATTCCTACCGCGTCAGCAGGGGCTTCTGCACATTTCTCAAATTTCCAATGATAGAGTGGAAGATATTTCCAAATATCTTAAAGTTGGCGAGAAAATCGAATTGAAACTCATTGAAATTACACCTGATGGTAAGTTCCGATTGAGTCTCAAAGCTGTGCTGAATAATGATGACGGCGGTGTTTCGGCGAGCCATTCAGACAGCCATAGTTCTCACCACTCATCATCTTCTTATAACAAATCAGATAGAAGTGAGCGACGAGGACCTGACAGAGATAACGGTGAAAGAGTAAGTTTTAGAAAAAAATAATATTTATTTTTTATTAAAGGGGGATATTGGAGTATTTTATGAAATATATGAAATTATTCATAATATTTTTTATTTGTTATTTGAATATTAATGCTCAAATAATCCCCGAACTTTCAAAAAATGAAATGAATTTTGGGGATCTTGCTGAATGCAAAATTGCCTATGATACTGTTATTGTTCGCAATCCATCAGCAAGTACTCAATCCTTCAAATTGAAAAGCGGCGAATATATCCAAGGTCCATCTTGCTTTAAAATTATAAATCCGAAAATCAAAGATCTCGATCTTCCGCCTTATGATGGTACAAATGCTGTAATTTATGTAGTTGAATTCAATGCTGCCCTTGCTCCCGAAGGTAATATCTCAGGTAATTTATTTATTCCGACTGATTTACCAAATTTCCCAAGTATTCAGATTCAATTAAAAGGTGCTAAATGGAGTAGCAGCTATGACTTTACTAATCTGGACTTTGGAACTATTGGGGTTGGGATTCAAGCCTCAGCAAATCTAACTTTGCATCTATCTTCAAAATTTAATATCAAGATAAAAAATATCACAAATTCACTGCCTCAGTTAATCCCCGATTTGACTAATTTCAATTATTCAATTTCATCAAACGATACTACACTTTCAATCAAATATAATCTTACATTGCCAAGTGCTTCTAATTTTAAAGATACTATTTTGATTGCAATTGAAGAACCATGCGATACAATACTTAAAATCCCGGTATCTGCCGTTTCAATTAGTTCAAATCTCAATTATTTAAGCAGTATAAATATTGGCTCCCTTTCCCAGTGCGAAACTAAAGATACTTCTATAGAATTCAATTACGAAGGAATTAGTGAGGCAAAGATTAATAGCCTTGGAAATATTACGGGTAATGGCAATTCTGCTGCCCTTTTTACGGCTACTTTTTCGCAAAATTTTCCAATTATACTGAACCCCTCCAGCCC
>DIEP01000041.1:493-19464 GCA_002418685.1 Ignavibacteria bacterium UBA5771 | reverse complement strand
AAGATAATTATTTAAAATATATTTCTTATTTTGCAATTATTTATATTACATTTAGGATTATTTATGAAAAACAAATTATTACTTTTTTCTCTGGTTTTATTCCTTATCCTATTGACTTTTTCTTGCAGTGACAATTCGACTAATACACCTGCAGATTTAAAGAACGGGGCAGCAGGGACATGGCTTGTTACTCGCACTCTTGTAACACCAAGCACAGATTTCCCCGCAGGTTATCAGGATCAACAACAATGGACCATAACAGTCAATGGAGAAAGTGCACTGCTTACTACTAAGGATGGCTCTATAAATGGAACTTGGAGATCTTCTCAAAGTTTTCCGTCACTCCATTGGGTTTTTGAAGTAACGGGGACCGACCCTCGTTTTGGCACACAAATAAAAATAGTTGTGGAAGTAATTTCTACATCTCCATTCAAAGGCACAAATGAGACTTATTATTATGACCCATACAGTGGTTCTTATCTTATTTCAGACGGCTTCTCAATAACCGGAACAAGAATAAAATAAAATACTGTATTAGGGTGGTTTTTTTAGTGGCACGGACGTCCGCGTCTATGCAAAAGATAGAACATTTTAATTATTAATTGATGCGTTCAATGTGAAAAATACTAAAAACGCTTGAAATTAAACTGAAAATATTTAATTTTGAAATTGATTTATTTTTATAATAAATAATAAAATTATGTCAAGTTTTAAAATTTGGGCGTATATCATTCTTTTTTCTTTAATTTTGTCTTGTAATTCAAAAAGCGATTTCCAAGAAAATAAAAAGGGAGATAATATGAATGAGAAAGGGAAATTTACTTTGCTTTCCGATGATTTTCAGGATAATAGCAGCATACCGTCAAAATTTACTTGCGATGGCGAAAATATCAATCCATCATTATATTGGGAAGGAGTCCCCGCGAATGCAAAATCATTAGCACTTGTGATGGATGATCCTGATGCTCCAGGCGGAGTTTTTACTCATTGGATTGCTTTCAATATTCCTGTATCAATCAATCGAATTGAACAAGGAGCCAAATTGCCGAAAGATGTGGTGGAATTAACAAATGATTTTGGCAAAAGTGCTTATGGCGGTCCATGTCCTCCGCGTGGCACACATCATTATATCTTTACGCTTTATGCATTGGATGTTGAAAAATTCGATGATAATCAGTCAAACTACACAAGCTTTTTAAATAAACATACAATTGCAAAAACAAAACTAGTGGGACTTTACAGCAGAAAATCCTAATAATTTTAAGTTCGTCAATGCGAGGGCAATTCCCGAAGCAATCTCTTACATTATTTGACGTTGGATCATTTGTAATGATGCGTTAGAACACCCATTAAGCTTTTTCGCTAAGCCATCTATCTGCATCGATTGATGCTGCGCAACCTGTGCCTGCTGCTGTCACTGCTTGCCGATAGACGTGGTCTTGCACATCTCCGCAGGCAAAGACGCCCTCGATGTTTGTGTATGTGCTTTTGCCTTTTGTGATAATATATCCATTTTCGTCAAGCTCGATAATTCCCTTAAAAATCTCTGTGTTTGGAGAATGACCAATAGCAAGGAATACGCCATCTATGGGCATCTCAGATATTTCGCCTGTCTTTGTATTGCGAAGTTTCACACCTGTAAGACTTTTAATGTTTTTTTCTTGCTTTCCAAGATATTCATCAATTGTACTATCCAAAATAAATTCGATCTTTGGATTGCTTTTTGCTCGGTCAAGCATTATTTTGGAAGCGCGAAATCCTTGTCTGCGATGGACAATCGAAACTTTATTCGCGAAATGCGTAAGATATATCGCGTCCTCCATAGCAGTATCGCCGCCACCGACTACGATTACGTTCTTATTCTTATAAAAAAAGCCATCGCAAGTTGCACACCCCGATATACCGAAACCCCAATATTCCTTCTCGCTTGGTATATCCAGAAGTTTTGCTTTGGCTCCTGTGGCAATGATTATAGCATCAGATGTATATTCTTTTTTTGCATCTGACCAAACTCTGAATGGCTTTTGCGAAAAATCGACTTTCGTAGCAACTTCATAAACAGATTTAGCTCCGAATCTTTTTGCTTGATTGCGAAAAATATCCATCATCTCGGGACCTTGTATGCCATTTTCAAAACCGGGATAATTTTCTACATCAGTTGTTGTCGTCAATTGTCCACCTGGCTCGGGACCTTCCAAAATAAGTGTGGAGCGACTGGCTCTGCTTGAATAAATGCCTGCTGTGAATCCTGCAGGACCGCTACCAAGAATAATAATATTATAATGTTCCGACATAATTTTTTTATTTATTACATAAATGACGAAAAAAATGAATGAGAATTATGAAATTAGTATTTCGATTCCCTAATTATAAATAAGAAATACAAAATAATGCATGTTTTTTATTATTTATTTATTAAATTGCTTTTTTAGAAATAGCTCTTGCCAATTTTGTCTTTGCAAAGTATCAAATCGAGATAAAATGCGTATGTGCTTATGATTTAACGTGAAGATTGATTTGTATTGAGATTGATATTGTTTTATTTAATAAATATAGAAATTGCTATTATGAAAAGTTTATTACTCTATTCTGAAAAGACTTCGAGGGTATCACGTAAGTCTTTATTCTATATATATAAACGCAGTTGCAAAATTAGTTTTGTTAGCATTATGAAAAAGGCAATATTTACTTTTCTTATATTAATTTTAACATCGCAAGCAGGTTTTTCGCAATGGAAGCTGTGTTCGAATGGACTTAATGATACAATGGCTGTAGAATCAATTGCAGCCAGGGATAGCAATGTATTTATCGGGACAGAATGGTCAGGTATCTATAAATCTGCCGATTATGGCAGTATCTGGGTATTATCCGGTTTGCTCTCAAAGATTTACGCCCTTTCTTTCAATGGTGATAATATTTTTGCTGGTCTTAGTATGTGTGGATTATATGTTTCAACTGACAATGGAATTTCATGGACATGGGAAGGATTTTCTTCAGTGATTGCTTTCGCCAACAGCGACAATTATTTTTTCATGGCGGACGCTGGTGATTTATATGTATCTGATGATAGTGGTCAAAGCTGGTCTCGTAAAACATTTGAGAGTTATGGTGATGGATATATAACTTCAATAACTGCTTATGGCAATAATATAATAAATGGAATGGTCAGTTATTTTGGTCCAGGTGGTGTAAGTATTTCAACTAACAATGGAGTCAGCTGGTCACGTAATGGAATTGCCGATACAAGTTTTGAGCGAGTAGATGATCAAATTCATGCAGTTATCAAAGGTAATGAATATATTTTTGCGGGAGGGTCAAAGGGAGTTCATGCTTCTACAGATGATGGACATCACTGGGCTCAGAAAAATTCAGGTTTGACCAGCCTCAATGTTAAATCATTGCTGTATTGGAAGGGTTATGTTTTTGCCGGGACTGCGGGTGGTGGAGTGTTTTTATCAAGTGATAATGGCGATAACTGGATGCCTGTTAATTCGGGTCTCACAAATCTGAATGTTAATGTTCTTGGATATAATGAGCAATCTTTTTTTGCGGGAACTGATGGTGGACTTTTCCGAACGGGGATAAATGATTTAGTGGATGTTCAAGAGCATATAACTCAATCACACATTCCCATTTTTCCCAACCCTGCTCGGGATTTCATTAATACCGCGGTATATATCGGCTGGCAATACCAAATATATGATTTGCTTGGGAGCTGCGTGCAAACGGGCTTGATTGAGACAGAAAATATAAATGTTGCATCTCTCCCCGCTGGTTTTTACACTATAAGGTTTTTCAAAGAAGGGAAGCAAGTGGTACAGAAAATGATGAAAGAATGAGATTACCACCGTCGTATTCGAGTTTGCAATAACTATTTTCTGATTTTTCTTGTCAAAAACGAATATTAAAATACTTTTTGAATGTTTTCAAAATAATGCTTGTTTTTTATTATTTATTTATTAAATTGTTTTTTTAGAAATAGCTCTTTCCAATTGCGTTTTTGCAAATTATCGAATTGAGAAAAAAATACGTATGTGCCCATGATTAAAGCGTGTAGAATTATTATTATTGAAAATTGTATTGTTTTATTTAATAAATGTAGAAATTGCTATTATGAAAAGATTCATAATTTTAATGCTTTTATTATTGTCTCAAATATCGTATTCTCAATGGGAAAAATGCAATAATGGTTTATTTGGCGAGCAAATTTTATCCATTGCCATTAAGGGAAACAACGTCTTTGTTGCTACTGATGATGGTATTTATTTATCTACTGATGATGGTAATAACTGGTTTAAAAAGCATGATAGTACGCTCGATGCCTCACAACTTTCCTATAGTATAAGTTATAATTTCTTTAAAAAATTATTAGGAAACTCTAATGACATATATGATTTATGGGCTCAGCGTTATTTATTTTTGTGTGACGCTGTCTATGCTAGTGATGATATGATTTTCGCAAATATAGGTTTTAATCATGGGGGAATATTTATTTCTACAGATAACGGTGATCACTGGAATAATAATTCGTTACCTATGGCGACTACTTGTTGCTTTGCTAAAATTGATAGTAATATTTTTTTTGGTCAATACAATTTCCCAATAGGTGGAGTTTGGATAACGACGAATATGGGGAAAAGTTGGAAGACTACATTAGAAAACACATCTGTTGTTGCACTTGCTCAAAGTGGGAATACTATATTTGCTGGAACGTTAGGGAAGGGAATCTATGCAACGACAGATAATGGGGATTCTTGGATCCAAAAGAATAATGGATTAACAACAGACACTATAATATCATTATCTGTAAACGGTAAAAATATTTATGCAGGAAGTTGGAATCAGGGAGTATTCGTATCGATGGATAATGGAGATAGCTGGCATAGAAGAAATGATGGATTAACTAATTGGACAATTCGAAGAATCGCTGTAAACGGGAATAATATTTTTGTAGGTACTTGGAATGGTATATTTTTATCAACCGATAATGGTCTTACATGGATTGAAAGAAATAAAGGACTAACTGATAAATTTATTCTTTCCTTAGCCATAAATGGAAATCAATTATGGGCAGGAACACGAAAGGGGCTGTTCTTATCGACAGATATGGGTGCAAGTTGGTTGCCAAAGAATAATGGGTTGAATGAAATAGATATTATGGGACTGGACACAATAAATAACAACATTTTAGCTGCAAGTAGAACAAATGGAGTATTTTTATCAACTAATAATGGTAACAATTGGATTGAAAAAAACGAAGGATTAGAAGATAATTCTGTGTATGCTATAGCACATAAAGATAAGAATATTTTTATAGGAACGCCAGGCCGTGGGGTTTGGCTTTCAACGAACATGGGGGATAGTTGGGTTCCAAAAAATGCAGGGCTAACCAATAGAGATATTGTGACTCTTGCAATAAAGGATGATAAAACTATTTTTGCTGGTGGTAATGGGATTTACTTAACGACGAATAATGGTGAAACATGGGCAGAAAAAAACACAGGTCTTCTTAACTTGATAATATGGGCATTAGCAGTAAAGGAAAATATTATTTTTGCAGGACATAGCTACAACTATATCAATCCTACCGTCTATATAGATAGTCGTATTAGTATTTCAATGAATAATGGAAAAAGTTGGATTCAATATTTAGATAGCCCCGATATGATAACGATCAATACATTTACAACAAATAAGGAAAAGATTTTTGCAGGAGCTTATACGGGATTATGGTCATCAAGTGATTATGGGTATAGCTGGCAAAATATTCCTGTCGAACCATCACCCGATAGTGTTGTCAAGTATGTTGAAGCTATTTCTATTTCGGGCGATAATATTTTTATTGCAGGAATAAGTAACAAAAAGAATTTACCAACTGACTCAAGTGGAAATATAAAAAGAGCAATAGTCGTATCAATTGACGGTGGAAAAAGTTTTTTCGGTGGTAAGAGCGAAGGATTGCCTATTGGTGTAGATTTTTCTTCTCTTAAAATTATTGGAGATTATCTTTTTGCAGGAACTGATAAAGGTATATACCGTGCCAAAATTAGTGATTTGACTAATATTTCCAATGTTAAAGAAAATAAGCTCACATCTGGTCCCTTCATTTTTCCCAACCCTGCTCGGGATTTCATTAATACGGCGGCATATATCGGCGGGCAATACCAAATATATGATTTACTTGGCAGCTGCGTGCAAACGGGTTTGATTGAGACAGAAAATATAAATGTTGCATCTCTCCCCGCTGGTTTTTACACTATAAGGTTTTTCAAAGAAGGGAAGCAAGTGGTAGAGAAAATGATGAAAGAATGAAATTACCACCGTCGTATTCGAGTACGCAATAACATTGCAAAAATATTATGAAATATTAAATAAAAATCAACCATAATTCAATTAATTATTATTAAGTTTGAAGAAAAGATATGTAAAAAAATGGAAAATCAAGAAAGAAAATCGAATTTCCCGAATTTGCTAATGGCGCTTGCTTTGGTGATTGCGTCCATTATTCTCGCAATTGGGATGGGAAATATCCGAGATAAAGGTGCAACAATTACAGTTAAGGGTTATGCTGAAAAAAATATAAAAAGCGATAATGCACATTGGAATATTTGGGTAAGTGCAAGATCAAATACCCTTTCTGATGGTTATTCCCAATTAAAAGCAATGAAAGCGAAAATATATGATTTCTTGCGCTTAGAAGGATACCCCGACACTTCATTGGTGGAAGGAAATGTAGAAACTTCACCGATTTATGCATTGAATTCCCAAGGTTTTCAGACAAGTGAAGTTATTGCCTATAATGTTCAGATGTCAATATCGGTTGCCTCCCGCGATGTTTTCAAAATCGAGAATTCTTCCAAGAAAATATTTGAACTTCTTGCCGAAGGAATAAATATCAATTCAGAACCACCTCAATATTACGTTTCAGATATTGGGAAATATAAAATTGATATGCTCTCGCTTGCTCTGGCAGATGCGAAAGTGCGCGGTAATGAAATAGCAAAAGGAACGAATAATGAAATTGGCAAATTAAAATATGCTCGACAGGGGATATTCCAAATCACTGCGATAAATTCCACCGATGTATCTGACTGGGGTATTTACGATACGCGGTCGATTGATAAGACAATCAAACTTGTAGTAGACGCTACATTTTATATTAAGTAAATCATATTTTCTCGATACGGCGAATTTCAGGGATTTCTCTCAATATAAGCGTTTCGATACCTGCTCGTAGTGTCATCAGAGAAAGTGGACAGTCAATGCAATTGCCTTTGAATTCTATCACTAATGTGCGATTTTCAGGTTCATAATCAATAGCCTCAACATCCCCATCATCAATAGCTAAATATGGCTTAATGCTCTCCAAAATCTCATTGCTTTTTTTAATAATGTCATCCTGATTGTAATTTGATGTATCCATAATCTACTGCTTTTTTGATTTGTTGCGATGATTCTTAATTTGCTCTAAGAAGAATTCTTGTGCTATAAATGATTTTTCGCCTTCTTGTGGGGTGAGCTTTGTATATGTTCCATCGGGATTGAGCCGCCAAGATTTTGTATTATCCTTCCAATAAGTGTTGAGTGTATTCCATAGCGTATTTCGTAAATTTTTATGATAAATCGGGAACATTACCTCAACTCGATTGTGCAAATTCCTACTCATCCAATCGGCACTTGACAAATAGAATTCCTCCTCTCCACCGTTTTTGAAATAGAATATCCTGCTATGCTCTAAAAATCTACCTAATATGCTGCGAACCTCAATATTTTCACTTATTTCGGGCATTCCAGGTCGCAAGCAACACACTCCGCGAACGAGTAATTGAATTTTCACTCCTGCCATCGAAGCTTCGTATAATTTCGGAATTATTTCACGATGGGCAAGCTGATTCATTTTTGCAAATATTAAGCCGGGGTTTTCAGGGGTTGATTTTTCGATTTCTCTATCAATTAAATACACTAATTTTTGATAAAGATTGATGGGTGCAACAGCAAAATTCTTCCAGTCAGCAGGATGAGCATAACTTGTCAAAAAATTAAATAATAAAGCTGCATCTTTAGCAAAATCGGGATTAGAAGTAAAAAAACCGACGTCAGTATATAAGCGAGATGTCACTTGATTATAATTACCCGTAGATAAATGCACATAAGTTCGGAATATATCCTGCTCCCTGCGAACAACATAAGCAATTTTGCAATGAGTCTTCAGATGCGGAACTCCATAAACAACGTGGACGCCTGATTTTTCCAATTTTTTTGCCCAAACAATATTATTTTCCTCATCGAATCGTGCTTTTAATTCGACAAATGCAGTGACACTCTTTCCATTTTCAGCAGCTAATTTCAGTGCTTCAAGAATGGGTGATTTGGGGTCTGTGCGGTAAAGTGTGATTTTAATTAATAATACGTCGGGATCAGCCGATGCAATATTTAGAAACCTTAATACTGAATTTGAAAATGAATCGAATGGATGATGAACTAAATAATCATTTTGAGATATTGCAGTAAAAATATTTTCATTGCCTCCTTGAAAATCCTGCAATATTCGGGGACTGAAAGGGGCGTCTTTCAAAGTCGGAAGTTCCAATCGAGTAAGTTCCATAAAATCAGGCAAATTCAATGGTCTATCATAAACATAAACATCATCATCTGTTAAATTAAGATATTGGTTAAGGAAATCAAGCAAGTCATTGGGAAAATGAGAATTTACTTCCAATCGCACAGGAGCCATACCCCAACGGCGCAACTTGATTTGCTCAGAAATCTCAGATAGCAAGTCTTCTGCTTCATCTTCAGCGATTTCAATATCAGCATCGCGAGTGACTCGGAAATTATATGCTCCAATGATTTCCATTCCTGGATAGATTTTATAGGCATTCGCTTTAATTATCTCCTCGAACAGAACAAAATGATAGCCATCTTGCTTTGGAAGTCGTATTAAACGTGGTAAAAAATTTGGTGTCAGCAAAAATGAAAATATTTCTTCTTTGCTTGTATTATCATTCAGGATAAATGCAATATTTAAACTGCGGTTGATCAGATGTGGGAATGGATTTGTTGGTCCTAAACTCAATGGAGTTAGCACAGGAAAACAATATTTATCAAAATAGTCATTTAAAAATAATTTGTCTTCTGTATTAAGCTCATTATATAAATGGAATTCAATTTTATTTTCTTTTAATTTCGGAAAAATATCCTCCATTAATATTTTTGAATGTAACTCGAAAAGTGGAATGAGCTTGCGACGAATATCAGCTAATTGTTCTTTTGGAGCTTTGCCATCGTAGGATAGCTCGATTACATTTGACTCGATTTGACCTTTCAAACCTGCCACACGGATCATAAAGAATTCATCAATATTAGAACTGAATATTGTGCAAAATTTTAATCTCTCTAATAATGGATGACGCTCATCCATAGCTTCGTATAGAACACGTTCGTTAAAATCAATTAGGCTGATTTCTCGATTGATGAAGTATTTATTGTCTTTAAGATTTTTCATTTCAAATATTTTAAAACTTTCAAATTACAAAATTATAATATTTTAATTTTAAAGGTTAGTTAGTTATCTTTCCAACATTTTTTGGTAATTTGCATTTTGTATATTAATTTTATTTTAGGTAATTAAAAATGTATGATATTGTTAAAAAAACAGATCAAGAAATATTTGAAACTTTAACAAATGAAGCCAATAGGCAAAAAGAGAAAATCGAGTTAATTGCAAGTGAAAACTTCGTATCTCCTTCTGTAATGGAAGCTCAAGGTTCAGTATTAACTAACAAATATGCCGAAGGGTATCCCGGCAAGCGATATTATGGCGGATGTGAATTTGTGGATGTTGCCGAAAATTTAGCGCGAGAAAGATTAAAAAAGCTGTTCGGTGCTGAATATGTCAATGTCCAACCTCATAGCGGGAGCAGTGCTAATTTAGCAGCATATATGTCATTTCTGAAACCAGGCGATACTGTGATGGGATTAAGTCTTGCACACGGCGGGCATCTTACTCACGGTTCACCTGTTAATTTCTCGGGAATGCTCTATAATTTTGTGCCTTACAAGCTTAATGAGGAAACGGGTATAATTGATTATGATTATGCCGCGGAACTTGCCAAACTTCATAAACCGAAGATGATTACCGTTGGTGCCAGCGCCTATCCTCGAGATATTGATTTCAAAAGATTTAAAGAAATTGCTGATAGTGTTGGCGCTTATTTATTTGCTGATATTGCACACCCCTCGGGAATAATTGCTAAAGGACACCTCACAAATCCACTTCCATATTGTCATATCGTTTCCAGTACAACTCATAAAACATTGCGGGGTCCTCGTGGCGGTATTCTTATGATTGGCAAAGATTATCAAAATCCAATGGGAATTGTTGCACCAAAGAGCGGTCGAGTGAAAATGATGAGCGAAATAGTTGATTCCACTGTTATGCCGGGAATTCAGGGTGGTCCGTTGATGCACGTTATTGCAGCGAAAGCCGTTGCTTTTGGTGAAGCATTAACTGATAATTTCGATAAATATATTCAACAAGTCTTGAAAAATGCAAAAGTTCTTGCAACTGCTCTAAGTGCAAAGGATTATCAACTTGTCAGTGGTGGCACAGATAATCACCTTATGTTGATTGATTTGCGAAATAAGAACCTGACGGGCAAAGATGCTGAAATTGCTCTTGACATTGCGGGAATTACAGTTAATAAAAATGCCGTTCCTAATGATGACAAATCTCCATTAATTACATCTGGAATTCGTGTCGGAACTCCTGCAATGACAACTCGCGGAATGAAAGAAGATGAAATGAAAGTGATTGCTGACTTCATTGATAATGTCGTTAAAAATTATAATAATACAGAAAAATTGCAAACGATTCGTCAAGAAGTTATAGAATTTACTTCTAAATTTCCATTATTTGCGTGGTAATGAGTGAGAACAAAAAGAAAAAGTCCAAAATCCTTTCCGTCTTAAAATGGTTGGGTCTTGGACTTTTATTTTTGCTACTCTTTATAATTATATCTTTATTTGCAATAAATGAAATCGAATTTATCAGGAAACCCTTCCTGAAATTTGCCACTAATATTGCCAATAACGCTTTACTTGCAAAAGTTAGCCTTGAAGACTTGAAATTCACATCATTCAATAGTATTGAGATTAAACAAGTTAAATTGCTTGCTGATGGGGATACCCTTGCAAATATTGAAAATATAAAAGTAAAAATCGAAATATCTCCAATTCTTCAAAGCCAATTTATTGTTCGAAATATTGAAATTCATAATGGCACAATAAAGTTATTGCGAAATAATTACGATTCTCTTTGGAATTATGAAAAAATTGCCCCTCCCTCCAATACAGTTTCTCAACCATCTGCTACCCAACCAATAATTGACGTTAGAAAATTGGATTTCACTAATATTACGTTTGTATTCAAGGATTCAACTGCAAGCGATACTTCCGCAAGATTTAATCCGCTTGACATTTACGCGAAGAATTTAAATATTAATCTTTCTGCTTATGCAAACCTGAATACAAACAAAATGAGAGGGAAAATCAACAACATTTCATTTGATGAGCAAAATTATAATTTCAAGCTTAATGCCTTATCGATTTTCTTCCAGATGGATTCCACATCTGTAAATATTGAAAAATTGCATTTGCAAACTAATAATTCGAACATAAATATTGTTGCAAATGTTAAAGATTTTTCTCCACTTTCTAAAGAAAAATATACAGATATTAAGAAGGCAACTTTTAACTTAAATGCAAATATCGATTCTGTCAATACAAATGATTTGCTTACTTTTCTTGAACTTCCATTCAATCGTGACCAAGTTACGAATTTTATAATAAAGGCAAATGGAACTGAAAGAGAACTCAATATCGAACAACTCAATGCAAATATTGGGAATACAAAATTGGATCTAACGGGGAAATTGTTTCATTTTATGAGTGATAGTATAATCTATTCTGCCAATATTGCTAATTCGTATGCCACAAAAACAGATTTAATCAACCTAATAAAGGCAGATTTTTCGAGTATTCCTGATATAAACTATGTCGAAATTAAAAAATTAATAGGTATTGGCAGCACTCACTATGTTAATGCAAATTTGGATTTAATTACTAATGCGGGAAGTATCAATGGTGATGTTAATTTTCAATTTGACCCGACTTATGAGTATTCTGCGAATCTGAATTTCAAAGAACTTAACATGCAAAACATTACTTATTCCCCCGATCTTGCTTCAAACTTGAATGGCAGTGTTTTTATAAAGGGCAGTGGATTAGATCTCAACAAAATGATTGATACTCTCTCACTGATTGCTTATAATTCAATGATCTATCGGAATAATCTTGATACAGTTATTATACGGGGGACATTGAATCAAGGAATTGCTGTATTTCCAGAAATTTCAGTGCAATTTCCTGAATCGAACAGTTCATATATCAAATTAAATGCTTCGACAAATTTCCGGAATATGAAAAATCCGAGTTATTCTATAAAAGGAGTGCTAAATAACTTAAATCTTGCTTCAATAGCACATGATAAAAATTTGCCAATTAATTTCACTGATAAATTCGAATTGGTTGGTAGCGGTATTGATTTGGATTCTTTGCAGTTCCTTTTCAAAACAGAAATCGATGAATTGCTATTGGAAAATATTGCACTTATGCCACAAAAATTAGAAATGTCATTGAAAACTAATGGGAGTGAAGAAAAGGAATTCTCTTTCAAATCGGGTGATAATCAAATCAATGCTATCGGTGAAATCAAAATAAACGAATTTGTTAATTCAATGTCGCAGAGCGTTCAATTTGGCACATTATACTTTGAAGACATTTATAAGAACTTTATCCTCAAAAAGCGAGATACTTCTCTTGCACGAACGCTCTCAGAAAATTTCAAAGACTATAAATTTCCATTTTTTGACCTTATAGTTTCAATGAAGATTAAGGATTTTGCATTAGTGAACATTTTTATGCCCCAGCTCAATATAGTCAGTTCTATAAATTCATCTATACATATCACATCTTATGATAACAATTTAATGGCAGATATTGATTCTGGGCAAATTGGATTTACGAGCATTCAAACTAATGGGACAAAAGTGCAAGTAGATCCATTTATAATGGATGGATCTATTAGAATTCAAAAAGATTCTAATCAAATTACTATCCCGCAAATTACTTTAAATATTAAAGATATAGATGCATTAACAATAAATCAGATAAAAATAATCAATCCCGAAGTGTCACTTAATTCTAATTTCGAGAACTTCAATCTTAACTTATCTGCGAAATATGATACCTTATTGCAAATTCGAACCAATATAAATGGGAAATTCGTGAGGGATTTTCTCGATTTACAAATTGACACTTTATTTGTAACTGCACTTGATCAATATAATTGGAAAAACTCAAAAGATTTGCATATCAAACTTGATGCCTCCTCTCTCGATATTGAAAATTTTGAACTCATTCGCAAGGGAAAAGAGAAAATTTCGATTACAGGGAAAATCGATACTACAAGTTTCCAAAATCTTTCTATAAATATACAAGATGTGATATTGAAAGATTATGCCACATTTTTATCGAAAGAGCTAATGCAAAATTTTAATTTTTTAGAGTATAATCATTTTTTGCTCGATCTCAATGCAGATGGACAATTTTCTAATCCTAATTATACTTTAAAATTTGGAATTGATAATATAAAATATGAAAAGTCGTATCTTGGAAATTTCGCAGGGAATTTTGCTTATCTTGATAAAAAGCTTGATGGAAATATCGAAATTGGCAATAATGAAAATGTAATGAAAGTGCCTTTAAGTATTGAAGTTCCAAAATTGCCCATTGATTTATCTTTTAATAATTTTGGTAAAATATATAGTGATTTTGCTTTAAATATAATGATGGATTCGCTTCAGGCGGGGTATTTGGGATTATTTCTACCATTTGTAAGCAATTTATCAGGAATAATTAATTCTCAAATTCAATTATACGGAAATAATGTAGATGACATCTCCCTTGACGGAAATCTCGATATCGATAATGTTAAATTCAATCTTAAATATAATAACATTAATTATAAATTAAATTCTGAAATTAAATTTGACAATAAACTTATACAGATTGATAAACTATCGCTCGAAAATCAGCAATATCCAGGGTCTTTGAATTTAAATGGAGAAGTCATTTTATCTCGCAACAATCTCGAATACTTCGATTTCGATGTAAACCTAAAAAACCTTATTATCCTGGATGAAAATTCCAAATACGCCAACGCAGGCGCCTACGGGAAAATCGACATTTCTTCAAAAAATGGACCTATTACAATTATTGGAGACCTTGAATCTCAAGAGGTTACTGGTTCTTTACAAATTAACCCATCGAATATAACAATTGTCAATCTTTCGCAATCGAATTCTAAAGCTCAAACAAGTTTTGTCTATGAAATCAAAGATGATAAAAAAATCTATACATATACAATTCAAGAAGACACTTTAGGGCAAGACAATTTAAAGAAAGATTCAATTAAAATCGAAAAGAAAAGGAGGTTAAATTCCAATAAACTTAATATTGATGTGCGTGTGTATATTCCCCAAGAAGTAAATGTTACTTTGCAATTAGGAGGGATTGGCGAAATCAAGGCAATAATTGGAACAAGTGATCCTACTATTCCCTTGCGGTTTGTTTTGAACCCACAAAATCCGTCGGGGCAATTATATGGAGAGCTAATTCTTGAAGATGGTTCCGTAATCAATTCCTACAAAGTAATGAAAGCATCGGGAAAAATATCTTTTCAAACGGGCAATCTGACTAATCCAGCGCTCAACATTACGGGAGAATACGAGGGAAAAATCGATGACCCACAAAATCCTGGAAAATATACTGCTTATATACGTATAACGGGAACAGCACAATCCCCAATTGTTCATTTCGATTATACAATAAATAATGTAGCACCACAGGGAGATTCAACAAAAATCGAAGAAAATGCTCTTTATCTTTTACTATTTGGATATTTACCGGGATCTTCTTATAATACGGGTGGAGGGTTGCTTGACCCATCTGTGGTTCAGCAACTTGGAAATATGGGACTTTCTTCAACTGCTTCTCGTTCGTTCTCTGACTTGCTCACAAAGACGGGTGTTATTGAAAGTGCTGATGTTCAATTAAATAGTCAAGATTTTAATAAAACTCGTGTTCAATTGAAAGGCAGACTTCTCGGAAATGTCAATTGGTCATTAAGCGGAAATCTTTCAGATTTTTCACGAAATAATCAAATTGTTATCGAAATTCCAATATCAGTGAATTCCTCAGTTCTTAACCAAGTGCTTGCGCAAATTGCATATTCCACAAATTCAAGTTCTACTACGACCGACCCCGATGAAAAGAATTGGGAAATCAAGTTAAAGATTGGTGGAAGCTGGTAATTTCGGCAATTCCGAACACATTTGTATTAGTAGGAACAATGATTGTGACGTTTCTATGTGGACGCTTTCTAAACGGAGATCAATCTTTATTAGGCAGATTATTTGTTAGTTTTTGCGTTAGCATTGGTACAATGTTGGGTGTAAATTCGGTTTTGCCTAAAATTAATCCCGTCCTCTATCAAAAGCGAAAGAATGCATAAATGCAATTTGTTCTGTAGAGAGTCCTAATTCTCTACAGAACTATTTTTAGTGTAAAAACTCATCTTCTTTTAATTTTTCCTCGCGATACTAAGTGCGTAGTAGGGGAAGTAATGGGTTTGCTTGGTAAAGCAATTAAATTAATTAGATAATTAGAAAGTAAAATAATTTTATAATTTGCTATATGACAACAAGTTTTCTTAATGTTAATCGGTTTTATTTGCTTGATATTATTTGTGGAATTGACTGCTGATTGGCGCTTTTGAGACGGCACTATCTAATCATCATCGGGAGCAGTTGCTTCAAATGTGATCATTACGGGGCAATGATCCGAAACTCTGTCTGCCATATCTTTTCCATAAAAATTATATGTATCGAACATCATCAATGAACCACTCAGGATTCTTTTCTCCAGATGTTTGGAAATAACAATGTGATCAATGGCATCCCAATAATGATTCTTGCAACTTTTGAAATCAGCAGTTGCAAAGTTCAAATTGGGATTGCTTGCTAATGCTCGTAGTGTTGGGTGGCTTGTTCTTTTCGGATTATCATTAAAATCGCCGAGTATGACTATATCCTTTTCCTTATATGTAAGGATGGAATCTATCCATAAATTCAATACTTCAGCTTGATCAGCACGGAGTTCATAACTTCTTTGCTTAAGTTCAGGGGTACTATCATATTGCGAAGTTGATTTAAGATGCACATTCATTAGCCACAAATCAAGATTTCCTTTTTTACAATATGCCATTAGGCCCGGACGAGTTTTATCTAATTCCACCTCTAATGGCATATATTCAGTTATTTCACTAATTTTGACATTTGGACTATAGAAAAATGCAAGATTCTGCTTTTCACCCTTCTCACTACAAAAATATTTATAATCAGTTATATATTTTTTAATTATCTCAAGTGCTTGGGAATTCTCGATTTCTTGCAATGCAATTATATCAGCTTTTGTTTCAGAAATTATTTTTGCAATATTTTCATAATCTTCTGCTGTTCTTTGTTTTGTGTCGTTCACCCCATCGCCAAGCCATTCACAATTAAAAGTAGCAATTGTAAGATAATTTGAATTTGTATTAATAGCAAATTCCTTGTGCTCATTGCATCCGGAAATGCTTAATAAAATAAGCAATAACAAAGAAAATATTCCAGAAATTTTCGAATATCTCACTTATTCATACCAAAAATAGATTTAATAACATCATTTACCATTTTTGGATTCTCTTTCAATCGGCGAGTTGAATAGCCAAACCAATCTGTTCCAAATGGGACATATACCCTTAATCGATGACCTTCTTTTAATAGTTGGTCTCTTCTCTCATTTCTGACGCCAAGAAGCATTTGGAACTCGTATTCGTTATTTTTTAAACCTTTTGACTTTATTAATTCTTCTGCATATTGAATAAGAGGTTCATCATGCGTTGCAATTCCTACGTATAAATTATTGTCAAGCATAAATTTAAGAAGACGACGGTAATTATCGCGAACTTCTTCTTTATCTTTGTATGCAATTTCTTTTGGTTCAACATAAATTCCTTTGCATAAGCGAATATTAGGTTTATATTCAAGCAAACTTTTCACATCGTCCATTGTGCGTCGCATATATGCTTGCAAGACGATTCCTACATTGTCCAATCCATCATTTCGCAATCTTTTGTATAATTCTAATGTGGGTGTTGTATATGGTGAGTTTTCCATATCAAGTCGAATAAATAGACCAAGCGATTTTGCTTTGGTAACAAGGTTCTTTATGTTTGTATATCCGTATTCGGGATCTATGCCAAGTCCTAGAGAGGTGGGCTTCACGGATAAGTTTGAATCGAGATGATTTGAAATAATTGAATCAAGTACTTTGTTGCATGCTTTTACTTCATTTTCAGCCATTTCTTTTGAAGAAACAAATTCACCAAGAACGTCAATTGTGCTCATCCCACCTTTCGACATTAAATCTTTCGTGACTTTGATGGCATCGTCAAGAGTGGGTCCTGCGATATATTTTTTTGCAAAAATATAAATAAATGATTTTGGAAAAATTGGTATAACAGAAGCAATAATTTTATTTAACATTTTTAAAACCGATAAAATAATAAATTACAAAATTATAGTCTTTATAGCAAAAAAAGAATAAAATGAATAAATATTCATACAACTAATTTGGAAATCATAAAATACAGATATTTGCAAATCGTTTTTAATTTAAATATTTATTTTAATGATTTAAGAATTCCGTCCAATGAAAAAGATCCTTTTAACTCTTAGTTTTTTTTCTTTAATTTTTTGCGTAAATAATCTGTTTGCAAAAGACAATCTCGCTGAAGTTACTGCTTATCCCTCTAAATTAACTGTTGCACAAGGTGAAAAATTTTGGATTAAGGTCGATATAAAAATTCAAAAGGACCGTTATACTTATTCATTTAAACTGCAAGAAGGCGAATTTGGCGGACCTACTCAATCCGAAATTCATTTTGCTCCTGAAAATGAAATCAAAATTGCAGGCAAGATTCGACCTTCTAAACCAAAAGTAAAGTATGACTCTGCATTTTTTATGAATTTGGAATATTACAAAGGCAAGTTTTCTGTTGAAGTGCCTGTGATTGCAAATAAAGCACTCGATTTCTCCAAAGATAGAATTCTTGCAAAAGCATTTTTGCAAATTTGCACAGAAGAAAATTGCTTGCCTCCTGATTTTTATATAGGCAGAGTGCTTCCCGAAATATATTCATCAAAAAATACAATTTCGCAAGATCAAGATAAGGATAATACAGACGCTGCTGTTATTACCAATACTGACCAAGTTGATCAAGCAAAGTCGAATAATACAAATACCACAGCACAAATATCGCAGGGAGATTCAAAAACAATTACTACCAAATCCCAAGAAAAAATCCAGGAAAGTAGGCAAGGTGGAATATTTTCATTCTTATGGTTTGCAATGACAGCAGGAGCGTTGGCATTGCTGACACCATGTGTGTTCCCAATGATTCCAATTACTGTATCATTTTTTACTAAACGTTCTGAAAGCCATCCTGGCAAGGCATTACGAGATTCCACAATTTATGCTATAGGTATAATATTTACTTTCACAGCAATTGGCTTTCTTCTTGCAATTATTTTCGGGGCGACAGGTATTCGCGATTTCGCTTCGAATGGATGGGTCAATCTTGCTATCGGTATATTATTTATTGTGTTTGCCTTTAATCTTTTTGGTGCTTTTGAGATTCAAATCCCTACGAAATTCTTGAATGTTCTTAATGCAAAAAGTGGTAGTAGTTCGGGAGTGATAAGCGTTTTATTAATGGGCTTAACATTCTCGCTAACATCATTTACTTG
>DIEP01000041.1:0-456 GCA_002418685.1 Ignavibacteria bacterium UBA5771 | reverse complement strand
TATCCAATAATTGGTATGCTTGGTTTTTCCGCGGTTTTTGCAGCACCATTCTTTTTGCTATCATTATTTCCATCATTCTTGAAAAAAATGCCAAAATCAGGTGGATGGATGAATAATATAAAAGTTGTAATGGGCTTTTTGGAAATAGCATTTGCCCTTAAATTTATTAGCAATGTGGATCTGGTTTGGGGAATTGGAATTTTACCAAAAGATTTGTTTCTTGCAATATGGACAGGAATATCTTTACTAATAACGCTTTATATTCTGGGTTTATTTAGATTTGAACTTGACTCACCAATTGAAAAGGTTTCAACTTTGCGTGTTACCAATGCAATAATTTTTGCAGCAATCACATTTTATTTAATGGGAGGCTTGTTTGGTCGTCCTTTGGGAGAATTGGATGCTTTTTTGCCGCCTGCTGAATATCAAGAAATTATGAATTCAGGCAGAAACACA
>DIEP01000020.1 GCA_002418685.1 Ignavibacteria bacterium UBA5771 | reverse complement strand
TGCGTGTTTATCGGTATTCCAATAAAAAAAAAGAATATCAGTAATACTGCATTTAAAGCAAAAAACTGCAATGAGTCAAAGTCATCTATTTGTAAGGAATTGCCCAAACTCTTTGCCTGACGCATCATAATATAATTTTTCATCATCAATCATACTTTTTTTGCTTTTGCAGCTTACTTGTTGACTAAATTAACAAATTATACTATACAAAATACAAATGAAATAAATAATATTGCAACCTGAAGTGATTTTCGGAATTCCCTGGATATGCTCGGAATGGTGATTTATTAGTTATTGCGAACTCGTATTCAAGTGAAGCAATCACCTAATTCACACTAAATCCCTCTCTTAAAAAGTGAGGGACTTTTTAGATTGCTTCGCGTATCGTCTTTATAATGTCTGTTTGGAAATTAGATTGCTAATAAAACAAGAAATCCAGAAATCTTCTATATAAAGATTTCTGGATTCTTATTTAACCCCAAAGTGCGGTTCAATATTTTAGTTTCTTTGCTTAATTTTTTCTTCCACTTCCCTAATATTCTTACCCGTAATGACTTCTTTACGCATCGGATCGAAAGCAAACGGAGAATACCATTGTTCTTGCTTTGGAGGCAAAGAAATATTTTTGCCAAGATTAATAATATCGGGATGACGTTTTGCGATTTTATCTTGTATCGCCATTAATCCCATAATGAGATTTTCAGGGCGTGGCGGACATCCCGAAACATAGACGTCCACAGGCAAAAATTGATCGACACCTTGCACAACCGAATAACTGCGGAACATACCGCCCGTTGAAGCACACACACCCATTGAAATAACCCATTTGGGATCTGCCATTTGGTCGTAAACTTTCCTTACGGGCCAAGCCATTTTATAAGTCGTAGTTCCTGCAACAATAAGAACATCAGATTGTCGAGGTGTCATTCGGAAAACTTCGCTTCCGAAACGTGCAACGTCAAATCTTGATGCAGCAAAAGCCATCATTTCAATTCCGCAACAGGACAGCCCGAGTGGATTGGGCCAAGCCGAATTTTTTTGCGCCCAAAGAATGATAGCATCTATAGTAGTGGTTAAAAAACCAGCATTTTGCAATTGATTATCTAATCCCATTCAAATCCCCCTTTCTTTAATTCGAATATATATCCAAATAATAATATGACGATAAATATCAAAATTCCAATAAATGGAATCACACCCAAATTCGCAGCTTGCACTGCCCACGGATATAAGAATACTATTTCAATATCAAAGATGATAAAGCTCACAGCAACCATATAGAATCGCACATTAAATCGCTTACGTGCTGTTCCAACGGGTTCGATTCCACTTTCGTACGTAGTTTGCTTTTCAATAGTAGTTCTTTTTGCACCAAGCCAAGACGATAGAGCAAGAAATATTGCTGCAACTGCAAATCCGGCAACTATCATTATTGTAATAGAAAGATAAATTTCGAACATTTTAGAAACTTGATTTTTTAAAAATATCAAATTACTTATTTTTGATATAATGACAAAATAAATAATCAATTATTTTTGTTAAGAATTTGTTTAATTTTGTAAGTATAATTAATAATTTTTTGAGAATTAAGTTATGGCAGAAAATTCCAATATAAATTCATTAATAACTGTCGATCACCACATTGCTCGCGAGGAAATTGCTCATCCCGAAGCAACGGGCGAGTTCACTTCATTATTACATGATTTGATGCTTGCCGTCAGAATAATATCACGAGAGGTCAGAAGGGCAGGTGTTAATGATATTCTTGGCTTAACAGACACAATGAATGTGCACGGGGAAAATCAACAGAAATTAGATATTTATTCTAATGAAATTATTAAAAAATCTTTAATCCAAGGAGGTCACGTATGCGCAATCGCCACGGAAGAAGACGAAGAAATAACAATCGTTGGCACTGACGGGAATAAAAAATATATAATTCTGCTCGACCCTCTCGATGGGAGTTCTAATATAAATCTTAATATTACTATTGGAACAATTTTCGGTATTTATCGCAGACAAGAAATCGCTCAAAAACCAATTTCTAAAAGCGATGTTTTGCAGACGGGTCGTAAACTTGTTGCGGGAGGTTACGTCTTGTATGGTAGCTCTACTGTGCTTGTCTATACAACAGGAAATGGCGTTCATTCATTTACGTTTGACCCAACGATTGGAGAGTTTTTATTGAGCAGGCAAAATATCAAAATACCGCAAAGGGGACCTTATTATAGTATCAATGAAGGGTATTCTTCTTATTGGGACGAAAGCATACGCCAATTTATGAATTTCATCAAGACTCCGAGCGACAATGGGTTCTATCCAATGTCTTCTCGATATGTAGGAACTTTAATCGCTGATTTTCATCGTACTCTCATTGCGGGTGGCATTTTTCTTTATCCCAAAGATAGAACTCATCCGAATGGCAAATTACGGCTTGTTTATGAGGCGAATCCTTTATCCTTTGTGATGGAGCAAGCAGGTGGAATTGCAATTGACGGCACTCAGAATATACTTGACATTGTCCCGGCGGGCATTCATTCAAGGACACCTCTATTTTTGGGTAGTCCTGAAAATATAGCAGACTTAATGAGATTTTTATAAATTTTAACCGCGATCAAAATCGCGGTTTATGAAGATACAATTTCATTTTGCACCGATGAGACGTGTCTCTGCCAGTGCAATTATTTCCCCACCATAAAGATGGGGTTTGGGAAGTGCTAAAAGTCCAATTTCTGCCATTCCGAACATAGCAAGCAATCGCATTCATCTTTATTAGATTGCTTCGTCAATTTATTTCTTGCAATGACCGCGCTGTGTGTTTTCTGCTGCAAGTTATATTGCCTGTTTATAAATTTATATTTTATTATGACTCTGAGACAATTCAAAATCCATTTTGTTTCATAATTGAAATGATGAATACAATAATTGTGAAAAATTTGGTGAAAAAAAAGTGAAGAACTTTTTAAATTGTCTTTTTTATTTTTCTATTGTAATTTTGTGTTTTATCAAAGAAAATTATGACAACTTACCAAAATGAAAATTTGGGAATAAATATATTTCCGCAAAACGCGAGAAGCGTTCCACATTCTGACGAGATTGAGATGGCTGTGATTGGCGCTATGTTGCTATCCAATAAAAATATCTCAAAAGCAATTGAATTGCTCTCGCCCGATGCTTTCTATAATCCACGGCATAAAATTATTTATGAAGCGATTCTGAAATTATTTGAAAAAAATAAAAGCATTGATTTGCTGATTTTGTCTGATTATTTGACCAATCATAATCAGCTTGACAATGCAGGTGGCTCTTTTTACATCGCTCAGATTGCTACAGCCGTTTCCAATAGCGCAAATTTTGAAGAATATGCTCGTTTGCTTCTCGAAAAACATATAAAGCGCAGTTTGATTGAAGTATCCGAGAGTATTATTGAAACTTCAATGGACAATACAACCGACGCTCTAGAAGACATTGATAAAGCAGAAGCCAAGATATTTGAAATTGCCGAACGGCGAATGAAAAAGAGCTTTTCAACGATGAAAACACTTGCAAATGATGCTTATTCGATAATTCAAATTATGCGGAAAAATGACATAGATTCAGTGCAAGTAATTACAGGGTTCAATGAACTTGATCATTTGTTGGGGGGTATGCATAAATCAGACCTTCTAATACTCGCAGCTCGACCTTCTATGGGAAAAACAGCTCTTGCTTTATCAATTGCAAAAAACACCGCAATGAAGCAGAAAAACGCTGTAGCATTTTTTTCACTCGAAATGACTGCAAATCAATTAGTCACCCGTTTGATTTCGGCAGAAGCGGAAGTCGATCAGCATAAAATTATCAAAGGTGTGATTTCAAATGACGAAGACTCCAAAATTGTTGATAGTCTTGGTGTGTTATCGGAATTGCCCATCTATATTGATGATAGTCCTTCGCTTACTATGATTGAACTTCGAGCAAAAGCAAGACGCTTGAAAATTGAAAAGGATATAAAAATAATTATTATTGATTATTTACAATTGATGAACGCTCCAAAATCCGAAACTCGTGAAAGAGAAATATCGTTTATCTCACGTTCCTTAAAGCAGTTAGCAAAGGAACTTGATATACCTGTGCTTGCATTGGCGCAGTTGAACCGCTCTGTCGAAGCAAGAACAGACAAGAGACCAATGCTTTCTGACCTCCGCGAATCGGGTTCTATCGAGCAAGATGCTGATGTCGTTATGTTTGTCCATCGTCCTGAACTATATGGGATCAATTTTTTTGATAAAGATAAAAAGTATCCAACTGAAAATATGGCTGAGATAATAATTGGAAAACAAAGAAATGGACCGACAGGTGCAATTAAACTTGCCTTCTTGAAAAATTATGCTAAATTCGTTAATCCTGCTTTTGGTATGGAACCTGATGAATACGTAAATGATGAAGGCAATGAATCAACGTTTACAGAAGATAATTTTTATTATGATGATGAAAATGAGGATGCAGGATTTTAAGGTATAGTAAAATTAATTCATTTAAAATAATACACTACGAGAATTATCAAGAAGTGCGAATAATCAAGCTGATATAATTATCATCGAGCATATAGATTTTGACGTGATATATTAGCTATTAAAAAAACATTAGTTCGGCTTATTATTTATCATAAAAAAGTAGGGGTAAAATATGATTTACCCCTACAAAAAATGTATTTCGACAATGTAGCGAATGCTGGTTTGCACTCCCTACCGTTATATTGTTATGAGATACAAAATTATTTTTTATCTCACAACACTGATCATTTGATTGACCTGCCCATCTTTACCAAGGATTTGCAAATAATATGCTCCACTCGGTAAATTTGAGATGTCCATTTCCTTATTATATGTCCCTTCAGAGATATACCCATCAGATATTGCCATTACTCTTTCGCCGTATATATTATATATCGCAATTGAAACATTTTGTGGAGTATTTACTCCATAAGTAAATCGAATCACATCGCTTGATGGATTTGGCTCTATTGCTGATATTGATATACTATTTTTGCTAATTAAATTTGCTGATGATTCATCAATACTAAGTACATTCTCAGCTGTTATTAAATCAGTTTTGATTTTATCAATAAATACATCGTCATATCCAACCGTTAATTTCACTGTGTATGTTCCAGGAATTTTATACACATGGCTTGGATTTTGAACAGGACTTGAATATCCATCTCCAAAGTCCC
>DIEP01000010.1 GCA_002418685.1 Ignavibacteria bacterium UBA5771 | reverse complement strand
GGACTTGTAAAAAATGCGGATATTTACGGCTTATTACTATCATTTTCGCCATATTTTTGGTCTTTCTCTTCGAGCAGCTTTGCTTCATATCCTAAATCTTTGACGATTTTGCAGATTTTTTCTGAATTGATAATATTCTTATCATAATCGACATATACTATTTTTTCATCAAGATCAAGGTATGCTTCGGTCACTCCAACCTCTTCCTTGAGCTTTTTCTCGATCATATCTTTATCGTAGAAGCTCTGAACATCACATTGAATCTTGCATTTTGTTGTTTGTGGTTTTTTATTTTCTTGTGCTTTGAGTACGTTTATGTTGGTTATAGAAAATAGCATTGCGAAACAAAAAGAAATTACTGCCAAATTTTTGATATTGTTAAACATCATTTCTCCTAAATTTTAAATGATACAAATTTTTAAATGATACAAATGTAAATACGAAAAAAACAGAAATAAGTTTCATTATTAAATAGCCAATTTTAAAAATATGAAAATAAAAAAGACCTTTCCCCTCTATATATTTCTATTATAGTTGTTATCAAGTAGGATTTGCAAATTGCAAGTTTGATTATCAACCTTCGATACAGCAGCTATCTATATTTAGAACAAGATCTCCAAGTTAGTGCATTGTATCACGACTCAATTAGTTTTTTGTGCAAATAGCTGGCTTAATTTATTTAGTGGCTTAATTTAAAATTCTAATAATTAAATTTAGAAAATAATTCAAGAATAAATTCGTTGAAATTTTCCAATTTAGTTTAAAAAGACTGATTCATACAGGATAAATGATTATTTAGAATTAGTTTATTAAATAATAATTCTCTGAATTTTAATTAGGAATTTACATTTTATTCAATATTATTCAATAATTTGTAAATTTGAAAATATTATTTCTACAATTTTAAAAAAATAGAAAGAAGCGGATTTTTTAATCTTAGCAATAATTTTAATTAATATATATTGAGGTAAATATGAATGAACCGTTTTTCAAAATTGATAGTCTTTACAGATTACCATGGAATTTAGCTGATAATGGTATAACTTGGCTCGAACCAACTTCGCAATGTAACTTGAATTGTTATGGATGCTATCGCAAAAATGTTAAAAATTCGCATAAACCTCTTGATGAAGTGAAGCGTGAATTGGATTTTTTCCAGGCAAACCGCAAAACAGATTGCATTTCAATTGCAGGTGGAGATCCATTGCTATATCCCAATATAGTTGAACTTGTTGCAGATATAAAATCCCGTGGACTCAAACCCATTATTAATACTAATGGTATTGCATTGACTCCTGAGCTTCTCCACCGTTTAAAAGAAGCTGGTGTGTTTGGATTTACTTTCCACATTGATAGTCAGCAGGGGAAAGGACGCGATCCAAAATGGGCAGGTAAAAACGAAGTTGAACTTAATGAATTACGCTTGTATTATGCAGAAATGCTTGCCAAAGAAGGTGGAATTTCTTGCTCATTTAACTCGACAGTTTACGAAAATACAATTCAATATGTTCCTGAATTAGTCGAATGGGCTCAGAAGCATATTGATATTGTTCAAACAATGGTCTTCATAATTTTCAGATACGTAACACCGAAATTGCCTTATAGGTTTTTTGCTGGCGATCAAGAAGTGTTTAAAGAAGAAATTCACTACCATTCCGATAAAGATGAGAAAACCAACATAATGGCTCCTGACGTAGTTATGAAAATTAGAGAAAAGTATCCTGATTTCCAACCCGCTGCTTTCCTGAATGGGACATCACGACCGGACTATTACAAGTGGCTCTTGACTGAACGGTTTGGCAATAAGGACCATATTTTCGGTTATGCAGGGAGAAGATTTATGGAAATTGTAATGAACGGTTATCATTTCAAACACGATAGATATCTATCTTATGCATCACCGAAAACTGCGTCAATCGGCAAATCAGCACTCTTTGGATTAGCACCTTTCGATAAGGGAGCTCGTAAAGCGCTCAGTAATTATTGGAAATATCTTGGTGGCAACCCATTCCGAATTTTCAAAAAAGTTTATAATCAAACGATAATGATAATCCAACCCGTAGACTTTTTGGAGAATGGCGACCAAAGCATGTGTGATGGATGCCCCGACATAACATATTGGAAAGATGAGAATGGCAATGAGCGATTGGTTTGGTCATGCCGTTTGGAAGAACTTATGCAATATGGAGAATTTCTTCATACAGTACCAGCTAAATCCCAAGAAATATCTGCTGAAGAAGCTGTAAATATTATGGAAGGAACAAAATAACAAGTTGTTGGTCATTTTGTAGAAATATCAAAATCAAAACACTTGTTATTTAACATTGAAAAGCAATTTAAGGATTATTTAGCATTTTGCCACATACATTTTAGGGAGCGCAGATCTGCGTTCCCTAAAATATGGGGCTATCTTAAAAGCCTAAAAATATCAAAGGTTATCATTAATATAAAACCATGGAAAGTTTTGATTTATCAATGATCACTCGATTGCTTGCTCCATATAAATTTATTAATATAAAGCTCTAATCAAAGAATCTATAAGGAAAGCAAGGAATTATTATTGTTTGTAACTAATAGAAAATGTATAGCAAATGTATTTTTTTTGAAGACTTTAAATTTTCAATTCACTAAAATAATATTATTTTTATTTCTGATTAATTTATTAAATTTGTAATCTTTAAATGACTCTGTGTAAAATAATTGTCATTGTCAAAAGTCTATTTACGCATAAAAGTTAAAATGTTATGTTAATAATTGCCGCATTGATTGGAGCTATTGTAGGATTTGTTCTTGCAATCCCACCCGGACCTATTGGTATGACGACAATTAAAATGTCCGCATTTAATACCAAGAGCAATGCTTACCATTTGATTTTTGCAACTTCATTGATGGATATATTTTATATCCTACTTACATTCTTTATGACTAGTGCTATTGTCGGATCACTTGATAAGTTCACTACAAAATACACATTAATAACAAGCATATTGCAAGTTTCCGTTGTCCTCATTTTTATTGCTTTTG
>DIEP01000044.1 GCA_002418685.1 Ignavibacteria bacterium UBA5771 | reverse complement strand
TCAAAGATGGGAGCTGATATTATTAATTGTTCTTGGGGAAGTTCATCATATTCTCAAGCAGAAAAAGAAGTAATAGATTATGCAAATTCCCTCGGTAGCACAGTAATTGCAGCAGCAGGCAATAATAATTATGACGGAGCTTTCTATCCTGCGGCATATTCTAATGTTGTGTCTGTGGCAGCATCTGATTCAAATGACGTAAAAGCCAGTTTTTCAAATTATCACTATACTGTGGATGTTACTGCTCCAGGACTTGAAATACTTTCCACCGTCCCTTGGAACGGCTATGATATTATGTCAGGCACTTCTATGGCAAGTCCCGTTGCAGCTGGTGTCGCTGCAATGATAAAGATGGAGCATCCCGGCTATACACCTACTCAAGTAGCTGAACATTTGATAGCAACTTGCGATAACATTGACTCTCTCAATCCAGGATATGTGGGAAAATTAGGAAATGGACGTGTTAATGCTTTCAAGGCTATATCGATTCAAAATCCTAAAAATCTGCGAATAAAGGAGTATTTCATATCATCGTCAGAATATCACAATGTATTTTTCCCCGGGGATACTTGCCAACTCGGTATTTCCATTGAAAATGTGCTTTCTGACATCGAAGATTTGAATATAACAGTAAAAGCAATTAACCCGTTCAACATAAATATTGAAAATAATCATATTAGTGTGGGAGCATTTCAATCGGGCAATACGCTTGAATTGAAAAAATTATTCACTTTTATATTGCCTGACCATCTTGATTATAATCAAAAAATCGAATTAGAACTAAGCTTTTATGATGGAACTACTCTAATACGCAGGGGTTCTTTTTCATTCTATTCAAATCCTACATATCTAACAATCGGGACTTCTACTCTTGGAGCAACTTTCAATAGTCATGGAAATATTGCTTACAATGATTACCCGAAAAATGAGCAAGGAGATGGATTTTATTATAAAAATAGTGACAATTTGCTTTACGAAGGTGCGTTGATGGTTGCATCAGGTCGTCAAAGGCTCTCAAATGTTGCAAGAGCTGATAATGATAATGAGCAAGATACTGACTTTTTTATGAATAAAGCAATTGAGGAATATCTAGTTTGGATTAATTGGGATGGAATTGATTCAAGTGGATTTCTGAGCTATATTGAAGGTGAAACTGAATTCCAAGATTCACTCAAGAATGATCAGGCAGGAATTGCCGTTAAACAGCGCATAGTCATGGCACATCAAGGCATTTTAAATGCAATGATGATTAATTATGATATTATCAATAAAAGAGATATAATTCAGGACAGTCTTTATGTCGGCTTATATTTCGATTGGGATATAGGTTTATCAGGTATGGGCAATTATACAAGTTGGAACGATCAAAATCAACTTGCAATTGTTAGAAATGTGCAGAATGATACGCTTCCTATAATTGGGGTGAAGATGGCATCAAATGAACAAGTGAATTTCTGGGCAATTGATAATGACGGAACATCAGACATTAATCCTGGAGTTTGGGATGGATTTACCAAGCAAGAAAAAATCAGAATGCTCGAAAGTGGAATGGGACGCATGGTTAGTAAGATTACCGATGTTTCAACAGTTATTGGTGCGGGACCAATCTTCTTAAATAAAAATGATACAGTCCGAATAAAATTTATTATTTATGCTGATTCGACTATTGAGAACATTATAGATGCTGATAATAAACTGAAAGAAAATGATTATGTGTTTGATTTTAATCCTTTAGACGATAACTTCACACCAAAATTAGATAGCTCGGTGGTTATCAGAAATATCTTTCCAAATCCAATAAAAAGAAACAGTATATTGACTGCTCACATTATACTGAAAAATACTAGCAACACCAAAATCGACCTTTATGATCTTCTTGGTCGAAAAGTCGCAAGATTATTCGAAGGCAGATTAGGCAAAGGTGAGAAATTGATACATCTTAGGATTGGCAATTTAGCAATCGGTTCATACAGATTAATTATCGAAACTGCCGATGGAAAGAAAGAAGCAAATATAATAATAATGGAATAATATTAGACGAGACGAAATAATGTCTAAATAATCATAAAATTATCGGTTAGTCGTTTAATAAAATTTTATATTTAGCCGAATTAGTGGATAATTTGACATTACAATTTTAGGAGTTTATTATGTCTTATTTAATAATTTTATTTCTTCATCTCTTGGGTGTTATTACTTTTGTTGGGAATTTATTAATTGGATTGTATTGGAAATCCATTGCTGAAAAAAAAGTGACACGCCAATCTATCGAATACACCCTTGAAGGTATAATGCGGACTGATAAAATATTTACTATGCCTGGTCTTATAGTTCTAATACTTTTTGGTATAGGAGGCGCTGCGCATGTAGGATTTAATTTGCTAACAACAGGATGGATATTTTGGTCAATAATTATGATCATTATTTCTGGCGCAGCATATATGGGTGGAGTACTTCCCGCACAGAAAAAGATTTTAGCATTAACCAAAGATGAAGACAAATACACTATGGAACAATATAAAGTTCATGCAAAACAGTGGAACTTATGGGGAACAATTGCATTAGTAGCACCGATTATTGCTATAATTTTAATGACTTTAAAAATACCCGATTAAAATACTTTTTTCGCTGTTCCAAAAATTCATATCAAATGTCATAGCAGGAAGTTGTTTCATAAGTATCTTATTCATCATTTTATCTTATCATGAACAATAATAGTGTGGCAATCATTGAAGCATCCAAGTGAGCAAGGCTACTCTTTTGAGACAGTCCCAATCTCAGAATAGGTGTAATCGCTAATTTAATTTTGATTTGATAACGACATTTTCATTCTTGATGATACCATAGAAACAATTTTTATCAAACCTATCCCAAGCAATTCCTTGACCTTTGAATCCAACGTTCATCGTTTTAACTAATTCGAGGACAGAGCCCATTCTTGGTAATTGCAGCACATAAACCTTAGCACTGTCGTGACCAGTAACATATAAATATCCGTCGGGACCCCAAGAACCACCTGAGCAACTCATTGGCTTAAATTCTTGTAAAACTTTCTTTGGAAATGTCCAAGATTCTATTTCATTCCAATTTTCATCGAACTTTATTAATACGGTCCAACTATTGTCTTTGTTTATTACGGGTTCAAATTTATCATAATTAGCAAAACACACCCACCAATAATCATTAAAATAATCAGCCCAAGTGCAAGAGCCATATTTTATACCAAAACTATGAGAACTGATGTGTTCCAAATTTTCTTTATTGAAGATTTCAATTGAACTTGTCATTGGAACTTCGGGATAATTTGAATGAGCACAATAAAGTTTTTGATTCACTATTACGCCGCCATCGAAGTGTATAATACTATTTGTTGTATCTTTCCATTCTGAAATGAGATCACCATTCTTCTTATTATATTTTCCAATGCTATTTGAGTTAATTGTATAAAAATAATTCGAATCAACAGCAACACCTTGCCTGGCTTCATTTGTTTGAAAAGTTTGTATTGTTTCAAATTTAATTACTCTAAATTGTGAAAAGGAGAAAGATAGATTTGTAATGATGAAAAGAATCAAGAAAGCAATTGTTCTTATTTTATTTGTCATTTTAAATTTCTCAATTGATTAAAATAAAAAGGAATGGACGAATCACAATAAAATACTCCTAAATTTTCCTCATGAAAATATAATTAACCTTTTTTATTAAAACAAAGTAGCGGACATAATAATATCCGCTACTTTCAAATTGATCGACTTTCTATAAATTAAAAGATAATCCTAATGTACCATATCTATTGAATTTTGCCCATTGCTGTAGTCGGGAATAATCTTCCGATGGATCACCAAAGATTTGTCTTTCTTGCTGATCAGTAAGATTATTAAGCTGCAAGAAGGCAGATAAATTCTTAGTAATTTTTTGCTTAATTGATACATCAAGATGATATTCACTTTCAAAGTAACTATCGGTATATTTATCAGTGCCGACACTTAAAAGAATGTTATCTCTAAAATTATTTGATACTACAACAGATAAACCAATTTTGGGATTATCATACATCAATGCCAGATTAACTATGTTTTCAGGACTATAACCTAATGGTAAATCTCTTCCATTAATTTGAATTTGAGCTTTTGTATATGTATAGTTTGCATAAATACTGAAATAATCTAAGAAAGGCACATTGAGGAAATTAAGTCTCTGGTTTATCGCTATTTCAAATCCGTAAATCGTAGCATCATTATCTACGTTAATAGGCATAGTGACTTCATAAACTTGAGTCCCTCCCTCATATTCCAATGTTTCATTATGAGTTGAAGTCATAATAATATTTGTCATTTTTTTGTAATATATACCTGCACTGATTAAGCCAAGTGATGATGTGTATCTTTCAAACATCAAATCAAAGTTATTAGAAGAAGTCGGTTCAAGATTAGGATTGCCTTTGCTTATTTCTCTTGCGTCGTCATCTCTAAACTCAAAAGGAACTAATGAGGTATAATCAGGTCGCGCAATACCCGATGAGTATGCAAGTCTTAAATTCATATTATCAGTAAATCGATACGTGAAATGAGCAGAGGGTAGAAGGTTAGAATAACTTGCATCAGACTCATTTTTATCAACTGATTGAACTGCAAGTGTTTTATATTTATTATTTGTATTCTCAAATCTTAATCCGGCAAGCATGCTGAATTTGTCAGTAAAGTTCAAGGTTGTCATCCCATATGCAGCCATTATTGTTTCATTTGCATCATACGTGTTACTTGATTGATCAGGATATGATGGCTTCTTTGCCCCAAGATAATTAGTATCATTAGGGCTTACAATTACATCAACGAAGCCAAATTCACCCTCACCAATTGTATGAGCTTCGGGGAAACTTGTTAATTGTAATCGACGTGCTGTATATTTTGCATTTTTACTTAAATATTTTCCTCCGAATTTTACATTGCTCGTTTTACTTAATAAGGAAAAAGGTATTTCAAGGTTAACCATACCCGAAAAGTCTTCATCTTCTTTAACATTATCGTCAACTCGGATTCGATTAAGTGTCAACGTATCCTTTTGAACAAATTTTGTATTCGGAGCAAATTCTTTAATCTGATCATTAGTATAAATTGAATAATCAAAATCTCTTTGGAATCTGAAGTATGTCCTTGCGGGCATATCTTCTTCAGCTTTGATCCAGCTTGCTGTGTAATCCAGTTTTATACCGCTAAAATTATGGTTACCCCCAAACATAACACTGTTGAGAAATTGATCCTCAACTCTATTTCTCGTCTCTTTTGTTTCGTTTTCATCCTCTATAATCCATTCATTTAGGCGTCTAATTTCTTTATCAAAATATCTATTATGATTTAAATTTAAGTATATGCTATTGAACTGATTGAATTTATATTCAGTATTAAAATTTATTCCTGTGCGTTCTCTTAAAACATCGTAATCATTTGAGTGCTGAGCAAAAATATGCCCTGCCATTAAATCATCATATTCTAATTCTTTTAGTAATGATCCTCGATTTGTTTTGTAATAACTTCCTGCAACAAGGATACCAAGTTTATTATCAAAAAATCTCCGCCCTGCAAGAGCAGAGAAATCAATAATATCCTTTCCAAAATCATCATAATAAGAATGTTGAACATTATAACCACCGCCAATGTTTACGCCAACAACACCATCCTCAGGCGCTTGCTTCATCTGAAAATTAATGTTACCACCAATTGCATCCCCGTCAATATCCGGTGTTAATGCTTTCGTCACCACAATATTTTCCATTAAATCCTGGCTAAGCAAATCAAGTCCGACAGCTCTTCCCAAATCAGGATCCGGCGCAGGAATTCTTTGACCATTTACTGTAAGTGAATTGTATTGGGGTCCTATTCCTCTAATCTGCACAAGCTCACCTTCACCCTGATCGTATGTAATCGATATACCAGGAATTCTTGCAACTGTTTCAGCGGCATTTCTATCAGGGAAAAGTTGAAATTGTTCGGAAGAAACAATATTCCTGATATTTGAAGAATTCTTTTGTTCGTTAAGGGCTTTTGCCTGTCCCCTTGTCAATTGACCGTAAACAACAACATTTTCCAATTCTTTTGTTGATTCTTTCAAGGAAAAGTTGATTTCAGAAGTTCGATTACTTTGAACTGTCACATCAATAATTTCTTCTTTATAACCCAAGTATGTTACTTTGATTTTATAACTCCCGGGTTTGACTCTAGAAATTGTGTAATTTCCTTGTCTATCAACAGAAGCTCCCCTTGATGTGTTCAACAAAACTACATTTGCGCCTACTAAAGGTGTTCCCGATGTGGATTCGACAACTTTACCTGCAATTTTCCCTGTCATTTGTGCGTAAGCACCCTGAGAAACCAACAATAGAGTTATTAAACTGAAGAGAAATAGCTTAATAACTTTCTGCGAATTAGTTTGGATCAAATTCATAATAGCTCCATTTTATTATTTAATTGTAAATTATATTTTTATAAATCTTTAAAAAATTGTTTGTAAATATTATTCTATCAATGATTATTTATGCTTCAGCTCAACTTCATCAATCATTTTTCCATTGTTGTCAAATGCTTTTAATGATAGAGAGTTATTATTGATATCAATCACACAGTAATTGTAAACCAGCTGGAAATTCTCATATTTCTTTAAATGTGATGCACCTGCTTTGTTTTGGGGTCCCCCACCTCCTGCAGTTATTATGTAATTAACACCGTTAGCTTCACCTCTTTCGTATCCATGCACATGACCTGAAAAACTTATATCAACCTTGTATTTTTCAAATAATGGAACCAAATGCTCCTTGCAACCCTGAAAGAAATCTTGTGATCCACCCACATAACTCGGGAC
>DIEP01000013.1 GCA_002418685.1 Ignavibacteria bacterium UBA5771 | reverse complement strand
AAATAAATACAACTCCACAAATTACAAGCATTATACCTGGGACAGCCGCTCCTAATCTTGAAGTTAGTATCAAAGGTAAAAACTTCGGTAGCACAAAGGGCAATAGTCGCGTTCTCTTTGGAACTTTTGAAGTAATTAATTATGTGGAATGGACAGACACNNCGCGTAAAGGTGCCCGTGACAGGTTCACCGGGAGAATTTATGGTTGTTGTAGAAGTAAACTCAGTTCAATCAAATAAATGGCCCTTTACTGTTTTAGCCCAAGCTAATGCGATTGTCGATATGGTTGAAATTCCAGCGGGGACTTTTATGATGGGCTGTGGTGACGAATCACAAGATTGCTATCCGAAGCATCAAGTTACTATAAGTAAGAACTTTTATGTAAGTAAAACAGAAATTAGTCAAGCACAATATAAAAAAGTAATGAATCAGAGCAATCCAAGCAGTATAAAAGATGACGACAATCCCGTCGAGAGATTAACTTGGCTTCAAGCAGTTGATTTCTGCAATCGTTTGTCAAAATTAGAAGGATATCAGGAAGCCTATACTATAAATGGAACGAGTGTGACACTGAATACGAATGCTTCTGGCTATAGATTGCTCACTGAAGCAGAATGGGAGTATGCAGCACGTGCGGGTGGTACTGGTAAATATGGCAACTCAGGTGGCAAAGAAGCATTAATAGATGAAATTGCTTGGACTAGTTCACAAGGTATAGAACAACCGCAACACGTGGGCTTGCTAAAACCAAATGATTTCGGTCTTTATGATATGCAAGGAAATGTTGCTGAATGGGTGTGGGATTGGTACGATTGGTTCGATCCCGAAGCGACAGCTCAGACTGACCCATTAGGTGCTGCCAGCGGACCTGACAAAGTATTCAGAGGCGGAAGTTATCAAGATGGCTCGCAGGGTTGCACTGTCTTTATACGCAATTCCTCAAATCCTCAAAATAGCTCTTTCTATATTGGACTTAGAATTGCAAGAACCAAAAAATAATAAATATCTTATGATTTAATGAAAAATTGATTCTTTTGGGAAATATTTCTAGCTAAACAAAGAATCTAGATATCATTGAAAAAAATGATGTCTGGATTCTTTTTTTTCCTTTTTTTAACATTCAAATTACAATATACTTTCACGTATTTTCCCTATATTTTCTGCAATATTCCCCTTGAAAATGCCTGAACCACTAATCAAAATGTCTGCACCTGCTTGCACAATTTGGCGAGCATTCTCAATTTTAACTCCGCCATCAACTTCAATAAGAACATTTTTTAGATTTTCTTTTTCTAAAAATTCTTTTAATTCACTTGCTCGTTTATAAAAATTATTAATGAAATCTTGCCCTCCAAATCCTGGATTGACAGACATAAGCAAAATATAATCGACAAATTCCGCAGACACAAAGGCATATTCCAATGGTGTGGCAGGATTGAGCGCTACTCCTACTTTAATTCCGAAACTTTTAATTAAAGAAATAGTGCGATGAATATGCGGAACCGCTTCCACGTGGAATGAGATATAATCCGAACCCAATTGAGCGAATTCAGGAATTAAACTATCAGGATTTGTCACCATCAAATGCGTTGAGATTGGCAGATGAGTGCACCCTCGAATGCTCTGCAAAATTATGGGACCAAATGTTAAATTAGGCACAAAATGCCCATCCATCACATCAAGGTGGATAATATCAGCTCCCCCGACTTCGCATTGATGCAGATCATTTTCAAGATTTGCAAAATTGGCAGATAGCAAGGATGGAGCAATTTTAATTTGATTTTTACTCATATTGTTTATTCTATTTTTCAAATTTACTATACAAATGCAAATATTATGCAAATCACCGCGTGAAATGCTATAGAGACACTCGATATCGTGTCTCTATAATCGCCAATAAAATGAAGGTCTCATCATAATAGATAAGTCCTATATCCTGCATTCCAAATATTTATTTATAACCAATTAAGATTGTTACTCTCTCCTTTTTGTCCTTTGTGTTGCTTTTGGCCTTTCTTTTTCAACAGAAATTTCGTAATATTTTTCTAATTTTTTATAAACTAAACCAAACAACGTATTATCAGGATATTTTTGATTATTATCCATTGCTCCTGCTTCCATTCCGAAAAGTAAGTAGATTGCATCTTCAATTTTTGAAACTGCATAAATATGGAATTTCCCATCTTGGACATCTTGAATTATTTCTTTGCAAAGCATTAAATCCTTGACATTTTGTTGCGGGATAATCACACCTTGCGAGCCTGTAAATCCTCGTTCTTTACATATTTCCCAGAAGCCTCGAATTTTTTCGTTCACACCACCAATTGGTTGGACGTCTCCTTTCTGATTGATACTTCCTGTTACAGCAAATTCCTGATTAATAGGAACACCCGAAATAGCAGAAAGAATGGCGTATATCTCTGCACAAGAGGCACTATCGCCATCAATTCCACCATAAGACTGCTCGAATGCTAATGATGCAGAAAGAGTAAGCGGGAAATTCTGTGCAAATCTTTCTTCTAAAAATCCTGAAATAATTAGCACTGCTTTATTATGGATATTTCCGCTCATGTCTGCCTCGCGTTCGATATTGACTATACCTTCGTTTCCTGGACTTGTTGTGGAAGTAATTCGGGCAGGCTTGCCAAACTCGAAAACACCATCATTATAAATTGTCAATCCATTGATTTGTCCCGCACGCTTACCCTCAGTAGATATTAGCATCGTGCCTTCGATAAATTCTTCCTTCACTTTTTCATCAATTAAATTACTACGATAACGACGATGAGCCACCGCTTTTTCAACCGCTTCGCTATTGACAAATTTAGATTTTTCATCTTTATAATACGCAGATTCACGAACAATATCGCTAAGAGCTGAAAATTTAAGTGTTAATTTATTTTGCGAACCCGCTGATTCTGCTGCCCATTCAACAATTGCGGCAACGCCATCAGGTGAAAAGTGAGGCAAATTTTCTTGATTGCAAACTTTTGCAATGAATTGCACATAATTATCAATAAGTTCCTGATCACGATTCGAGTAATAATCAAATTGAGCATTAATTTTGAATATTTTCCTAAAAGTTTTATCATATTCACTGAGCAAACGATAAACCTGCATATCTCCCAATATGACGACTTTGACATTTACATCGATTGACTCGGGCTTCAAATAGGATTGGGTTAATTGGAAATACGAATCGTTCGATTGGATTTCCAATTTATTATATAGCAAAACTCGCTTTAGTAAATTCCATACATTCGGTTCTTGAAATAAATCATCAGCATTTAATATTAGATATCCTTGATCGGCTCGAAGAATTGAACCCGCCTTAATTTTAGTGAAATCAGTCCGCCAAAATCCGCGACTATCAAACGTCTTTTCAATCGCTCCGAATAAATTAGTAAATGTTGGAAAAGTTTCAACAATAATAGGTTGTTTGCTACTCATAGAATTATCAAGAATAACATTGACGGAATATTGCAAAAATAATTCTTCATCTGAAATGTTATTGTCTTGTTGAACCCCATTGATAGGAATTGGAGAGTCTTTGGGTTTGATGAATAATATTAGATTGTTAGTTATATTTGTTTTAACAGATTTTATATATTTTTTGATTTTTTCACTTTTAAAATGATCTTCAATTTCCTTGAATGCAGAGTTAATAGGGATGGATGAAGTGGCTTTATTGAATTCGTCCATTTGTTCTCGGAATTCCTGCATCAATTTTAGTCCCTTTTGGGAAAGATCATAAATTCCTTGATGAAATATTTCGTAATCGTCTCTAATTCTTTTTGCTTCATCAGCAGAGATTTTGCCTTGGGCTTCTAATTCATCTAAATCCGTGATTGCCACAGGCTTGTCGTTAATAATTGGGAAAACATCGGGTAATGTTATACCTTGTTCATTTTCATATTGTCCGCGAACAAACTTTTTAGGTTTTAATTTTTTATCAAAGTCGTCGAGAACTTTCTTTTCAATTTCTTGATATTTTTCAGATAATTTTCTGCGGGCATTTTGATACTCATCTTCTTCAAATACTCGAGGTAAAGCACGTCTAAGGTATGAAATGGAGTTCTTCATCATTTTTGCAAATGATTTGCCTTCTCCTTTGTCGAGTCTAATCAAAATAGGTTTATCAGGATTATCAAAATTATTAACATAGCAATAATCATATAAAGTATGCGAATAACCGGGAATTTCATTTAGCACATTCTGAACAGTAGTCAACCTACCTGTGCCTGCCTGCCCTGTGACAAAAATATTATAACCTTTTGCATCAATGTTACCACCAATTTTAATGGATTCAATAGCCCGAGGTTGTCCGACAATTTGATTTAACTGTGCAACATCCTTTGTAGATTTAAATTTAAAAATATCGATTGGGCATTTCCAATGTAATTCTTCGTAAGTAAGCTCTTTATAGCCACTATTTTTGAAAGAGTTTTGATTGTTTTTTGAATTTTTCATTATTTAAATGTGTTTTTCAAATTTATAAATATCAGTAATATTATAACGATTATAAAAGAAAGAATTGGCAACCAATCCCCAAATTGGACATAAAACGTTCCCTCATTCAGCAAGGGAACTCTAACCTCAACAGCTTTTCTTGTGTATGGTTCAATCTCTGTGATTGATTTACCAAGAGGAGAAATTAACCCACTTACACCTGTGTTTGCTACCCGTGGAATATAACGGCGATTTTCTATTGCTCTTGCGCAAGCAATTAAGTAATGCTGCCGCGGTCCAACTGTATGGTCATACCATCCATCATTAGTGATAATCGTAAGCATTTTTGCCCCTTGTTTTGTGAATTGCCGAACATAGTCGGGATAGATGGATTCAATGCAAATAATTGTTCCTATATTAATTGAGTCATTTCCTTTGCGGACGATCATATTTTTTGCACCTCCACCTTGCTCCCAATTTGAAATGCCAACTTCCCAATTGAACCAACTCACGGCAAACGTAAATATATTTTTGTAGGGAAAATTTTCTGCAAATGGCGTTAGTCGCGTCTTTTGATAAACTTGTGGTGGATTATTTCGAGAATAGTGTTTGTCGGGTTCGATGATTACAGCAGAATTATAAGTTAAATAATATTGTGCAGTGTCGAAACGTAATTGGCTTGCCCACTTTGAATGAGTAGAATTTTTCGGGAAAAGATAAAATTGCGAAAATCCTGTTAATAGAGGAATTTGCCTTTTATTAATCCAATTCTGCAATATCGATAAATCGTCGAACGAATTAAACTCAAGATAAACATAAGGGATCGCCGTTTCTGACCATATTAATAAATCCAAAGATTCTTTTTGATTGCTTTGATGTGTATTGATAAGAGAATCTGATATGTGTTGGTGCAAAGTGATTTGCGAGACTGAATTGCCTGACCATTTCGCCCATGGATTGATATTTGGTTGGACAATTCCAACATTTAAACTTTGATATTTTGATAAATTGTCTTGATAATTAAATTGCTTGATGGCAAAAAAACTATAAAAATAAGGAAGGAATAAAATCAATAATATTCCAAGTAAATAATTTGTTGCTGTTTTATTCGAAAGAAGCAATTTAAAAAAGCTTTTATTTGGAGAATTTATTATTAATAAAATTAACTTCACAAAAAATACATTTGCCCAAAGCAAAAGGAAACTTGCTCCCCATATACCTGTAATATCAATAAATTGGATCCACCAAGTATTGAGAATTTGCATATATCCCAGCGTCAGCCAACCATATCCAATTTCTCCAAGGCTATGAAGCCATTCAAAAGCAAGATAGATGAAAGGGAAAAATAAAATTGCTTTATCAAATCCCAATTTCTTTTTAAAAATAAAAAAAATCCAAAAAGGGATAAAGAAAAAGAGCGGATGCGATATGTCCAGAGCCAGCCCTGCTATAAGCAAATAAGGATCAGTTTCCTTCGACCAACTGCTTATCCACCAATTTGTTCCCAAATGATATAAGAAAAAAGTAATATATACATATAAAAATGGCGATTTAGTGCGAGTTTCCCTTGAATAAATAAAAAGCAGAGGTGTCAGTGCAATAAAAGCGAGAAATGGAAATGGCAAAGGCGGGAAAGCGAGTATGAGCAATATCCCCGATAGAATTGAATAAAGCAAATTGTGCTTCTTCTGAAAATCCATAAAATCAATTAATAATTTTACTAAATTAAGATATTTCTAAAAATTACACTCATAATTGCGCATTTTTGGAAGCACCATTAGTGGAAGATATTATGAAGTTCAATATTTACTAATCTGAAAGAAATAAAGAATTTAGTATTACTTATATGAATGATCTTTGAATATCTCGTTTCAATTGGAAAGGATTTGTTCAGGATTTTGAAGTAGTCCCTTTTATAGCGTCTCTGATTTTGCCTTGGGCATTTTCGAGAAGATTTATAGCTGATTGCCTGTTTGTGCCTGTTTTTGCCATTACAATTGCAACTTTCACATTTCCATCGCTTTGCAAAAGTAATTCGCTTGCTTTGTTATAATCCAAATTGCAGATTTTCATTATAATATTTTTGGAACGCTCGACGAGTTTTTTATTTGTCTGCTGGAGATCTACCATAATATTACCGTAAGTCTTGCCCAATTTAATCATCGTTGCCGTTGTTAGCATATTCATCACAAGCTTTTGAGCAGTTCCTGATTTCATTCGCGTCGAGCCTGCAATTACTTCGGGACCGACATAAGGGCAGATAAATACATCAGCATTGATACCACGAGTTAGAATTTCTTCACGTTTGGAAGTGGTGATCATTATTGTCTTGCAACCAATCGAATGTGCATAATTTATTGCAGATTTCACATAAGGTGTGCGTCCCGAGGCGGCAATACCGCAAACGACATCAATTGAAGCTAAGTTTTTCTTGTTCAAATCAATTACTGCTTGCTGCTCATTATCCTCTGCACCTTCTTGAGCGGCAAACATAGCCTGATTACCTCCCGCAATAATAGCTTGAACTGTTTCAGGAGAGGTACCAAATGTTGGAAGACATTCTGATGCGTCGATAACTCCAAGCCTTCCGCTTGTCCCCGCACCAATATATATTAATCGTCCATTTTGCTTTAAGCTTTCATATATTATATCGACTGCTTGCTCGATGAATGGAATCTCCCGCTCGACAGCATTCGGTACCTTCTTATCCTCTTGATTTATTAAATTGAGAATTTCACGTGTGCTTGCAAGATCAATATTCTCTGTTGTTGGATTGATTTGTTCTGTTGATAAATTTGTTATTTCATCGAATAATGAATAATCTTGCATAATTCTTGCTACTCTGCTTTTGGTCCTGCCTTCCTTGAACTTAATGAACTATCAATCAGAAATAAACTGGCTTTGGAGTCGCCTGCAAGATAAAGTCTATCGAGAATATCATTTGTATTCTTTTCTTCTTCCACTTGCTCGTCGGCAAACCAATTAAGGAAGCTAACAGTTGGATAATCTTTTAATCGAAATGCAATATCTTGGATTTCATTGATTTGTGATGAAACTAATTGTTCGTGCTTATAGCTATCTTCAAATGGTGAAATTGGGTTCTCCCAAGATGTTGGAGGAGCGGGAATTTGCTCTAATTTTACTTTCCCATTTCTATCGAGTATATAATCGAAAATTTTCAGAGCGTGCATAAGTTCTTCTTCTGCTTGGAGTCGCATCCAATTTGCAAATCCATTGAGATTATTTGATGCATAAAATGCAGCCATCGAAAGATATAAATTCGATGAATACATCTCTCTGATAATTTGCTGATTCAGAGATTCTTGAATTTCTTGTTGTAACATTTTACCCTCATTTTATTTTTGTAAAATAATATTTATAAAATTAAGGAATTTATTTTAAATATTGAATTTCTTGATAAAGAAAATACACCAGTCAAAAATGAGAAAAAGTTATAAAATCTTATGTTGATTCTCGAGAACGAATCAAGGGTAAATCATTAGCTCGAAATATAGTGGAATGTGCCGTCTAATCAAGAGAAATCTTCCTTTCGATTAAAATGGCACATTCCGACTATTTCTAAGACAA
>DIEP01000002.1 GCA_002418685.1 Ignavibacteria bacterium UBA5771 | reverse complement strand
TAAATTACAATATAAGCGAATCTATCATTATTAGTAAACGTCGATTTTCATATGCTGAAGTAGATGAAATTATTAAGTCAGGAAAGGGAACTTTTGCTGATACAATATTACAAATGAACCAATTAGCAACAATTTTGCGTCAAAATAGATTGAAAAATGGTGGCGTTGATTTCAGCACAGTAGAATATAAATTTGTTCTCGATGAAAATTACTATCCCATAAAAATGCTCGAGAAAAAAAGCACTCCTGCCACTCAGCTTATTGAAGAATTTATGCTCATTACTAATAAAACTGTTGCAGAGCATCTCAAGAAAATATCAAAAGACTATAAACTTCTTAATTCGCTACCATTCATTTATCGTGTTCACGATTTGCCTGACGAAGATAAATTGCAAAATGTCCTTAATTTCATTGAAAACTCGACAAATACTAAAACTCATAAGCGTAATCTTACTTCCAAACAATTAAATGAAATATTGGAGAAATTTAAGGGCAGTCCTATTGAAAATACCGTTAATCAATTGATGATTCGAGCAATGGCAAAAGCAGAATATTCAGAAAAAAATATCGGACATTTCGGTTTAGGTTTCAAAGATTACTCTCAATTTACTTCCCCAATCAGGCGATACCCTGACTTATTTATTCATCGGGCTTTGAAGGAATATTTAAAAGGCAAGCCAAAACAAGATCGCATTAATTATTTAAATGAATTAGCGACCCAAACTGCCCAAATATCTACTGAACGCGAAATCATCGCTCAACAAGCAGAACGTGCATCTGCTCAACTTGCTTTCCTCTTCATTACAAATGATAAAATCGGCGAGGTTTATGATGGAACTGTGACAGGTGTAACTACTTGGGGAATTTATGTCAAGCTTGACGAATTGAATTCCGAAGGATTAGTCAGATTGCGAGACCTTGTTGATGATTTCTATTTCTTTGATGAGAAAAAAATGAAGCTTGTCGGCAGGCACACTAAAAAGGAATTCGGCTTTGGTTCTCGAATACGCGTTATTATTTCAAGTGTAGATTTTGAAAAACGACAGATTACTCTTGTTTATGAAGGAAAATGATATGTTTACAGGAATTATCGAAGATATTGGAACAATCACAAACTTGAAATCCACCGGGCAAGCTAAAAGAATTGAAATTCAATCGCAAAAAATTATTCAAGATGTAAAAGTCGATGATTCAGTTGCTATTAATGGCGTATGCTTAACCGTTGTTAAAATTAATAACTCAAGCTTCGAATGCGAATCAGTTGAGGAAACTCTGAAAAAGACCACACTGAAATTATTGAAAGCAGGGCAAAAAGTCAATCTGGAACGTGCACTCACATTGCAAAGTCGCATTGGCGGCCATTTAGTCCAGGGACACGTCGATTCTATCGGAAAGATTGACCAAATCAAATTCGAAACACTCGGCAAGATATTTACAATCTCTTTCCCAAGCGAGTTTAGAAAATATCTTATTCAAGTTGGTTCGATTTGTATTGATGGAGTTAGCTTGACAATCGCTAATCTTCATTCCAATAATTTTGAATTATCAATTATTCCCCACACATACCAAACCACTATTTTCCAATACTACAAAGTTGGGGATTCGGTCAATCTCGAATTCGATTTGATTGGCAAATACGTCGAAAACTTCATCAATAAAGCAGATAAATTCGAAGAGAAATTAAATATTTTCTTAAATAGTTAATTATTCTTCAATTTTTTCTTAATTTTGTAATCACAATTTTGCTCGGATGGCGGAATTGGTAGACGCACAGGACTTAAAATCCTGTGGGGGGTAACTCTCGTGCGAGTTCAAGTCTCGCTCCGAGCACAAGGTTGATAATATACTTCTTCATTCTCACTATAACATACAATATGAATCTCAAGTCTTTAGGATATAAGTTTTTCCCCGATTTCTTAATAAAATTTCTAAAAAAATATCATTACCTTAGAAAGCTCAGAAATGCATCTGTTGAAGATGAAGAAGATTTGGGATTGTTGAAATACTTTATCAAAGAAGGCGATCAAACTTTTGATATTGGTGCAAATTTTGGAATTTATAGTAAATTTATGTCACAGTATTGTGGACCATCAGGGAAAGTATTCAGCTTTGAACCAATCAAGGCTACATTTAATTATCTTTGTTTTAATATGAAGCATCTCAATTATAAAAATGTTCTACCTCTCAATATAGCTATATCTGATTTCAATGGCGCTATCCAAATGGAAGTTCCTAAATATAATAATGGTGGGGAGAATTATTATGAAGCAAAAATTGTGGATTCAATAAGCAAAGAAAATAAATCATATTCAGTGAATACTTCCTCTCTCGATGAAATTATAATAGAATATAGTGCATCTCCTGTTTTCATTAAATGCGATGTTGAAGGGCATGAATTATTTGTTTTTAAGGGTGCAAGCAAACTTTTATCAACTTGTAAACCCATACTGCTTATAGAAATTAACGGTGATCTTGCCAATCCCGATAAGAATACAAGCGAACTTCTGTCAATCCTTAAGTCTGAAGGATACGATATTTATATCAATTATAATCAGGCGCTGAAAAAATGGAACGGAGAAAAAAAGACTAACTACTTTTTTCTTACCGCATCACATCAAAAAAATTTAGAAGAAATTATCATCTGAATTCTATTCAATAATAATTATCTTCTCATATAGGCAGTTATCTGCGATTGGCTCAAATTTAATAAAATACACATCTGTTAATTCCAAGTGCTCCCTTTGATTCGCCCCAACAGCCCTATCAATTGCCCAAAATGAATCCCAATGCCATCCCATTAGTATTCTATCCTGTTGGAAATATGGTAATGATCCTGATAACAGGACACTATTGTTTATTGCTGGGACAAAGAATCTCCTTTGTGATGGCTCAAAATTCTGACCCATTAATGCAACCGTTGCTAAGAAAAATATGCATATTCTTTTCATATTTTACCTCTCCACCATAAATTTCTGATTATATATTGATTTACCTATTTGCATTGAAACAATGTATGTCCCGACAGGAAGACTTATTGGTATTTCTACTTTGATATTTGTGCTGATTATTTGAGCATCTTGATAAAGTGTTTTTCCACTCATATCGGTAATGGTTATTCTATTAATTGGTTGACCGGTATTTAAAGTTATGACTAATTTCCCTTTTTCGTATTGAACCGATTTGATAACGGCGGGGTTGATAGGTTCTTGCTTCACTCCAATTGTGCTATAATCATAATACTTAACTCCTCCCCAATACGTTGC
>DIEP01000086.1 GCA_002418685.1 Ignavibacteria bacterium UBA5771 | reverse complement strand
GTTGTCCTCATTTTTATTGCTTTTGGAATATATAATTTAATCCAAAAAAAGGAAAAATCCAAACCTGAAACGTTAAGCACTGCTGAACCTAAAATTAAATTTCTTGATAAATTATCAAATAGAGGACCTTTCTTTTTAGGCATTGCACTTGCACTTTCCAATTTAGCAAATCCTTCTTTTTTACCTTCACTTGGCTTTGTCACTCTTCAGATTGCAGCATGGGAAATTTTCCCATTAAGCATATCCAATAAAATTATTTTTGGTGTGAGTTTTGGAATTGGTAATTTCCTTTGGCTATATTTATTAATTAATGTAATATCCACAAATAAGCACCGACTGAGCGAAAACTTTTTGTTGCGTCTTCGCCAATTGACAGGTATTACTTTCCTCAGTTTTGGAACATATCTTGGCTATCAAGTTTTCCGCTTTTTGCCATGGCGAGAAATACTCCATATATTAGCGATATTTTAATATTCCTTTATAAACTCATTTTTGCCCTTATTACGGTGTATCTCGAGCAGTATCACTAATCAATTATGATTGCTTCACTTCGCTCATAATGAAATATCAAAAAATGTAGTTGCAAAGCTACCTTTTATTTGACATTTGGAAGTAATATTATGCAACTCATTTCAATTGTAAATTCATTTATTTTGTTTAATTTTGTATTCTTAAAATTATTGGTGTCGTAGCCAAGTGGTTAGGCAACGGTCTGCAAAACCGTGAACGCCGGTTCGAGTCCGGCCGACACCTCTTACAATATAAATCTTTTAATATGGATTTAAACTATTTACGTAAATTAGTTAAGATATTCGATGATAGCTCACTCGACGATCTAACAATAGAAGAAGGCGACTCAAAAATAAAATTTTCGAGGAAACCCGCCAATTCTATTAAGTCCGCGAATTCTTTGCAAGATCGTGTTGAATTTCCTCAGCAAAGCGAAGAAGTGCAAAATTTCCTAATGCAGAAAAACTTAGTACTATCCGAAGAAAAGATTCCCATAATACCAAAAACAGATGAATTGCAATCTGGGTTCTTCGAACAAAAAGCACCAATGGTTGGAACATTTTACCGTGCTTCATCACCCGATGTCGATCCTTATGTTGAAGTTGGACAGCACATCTCAAAAGGTCAAACTCTTTGCATAATTGAGGCAATGAAACTAATGAATGAAATTGAGAGTGATGTATCGGGAACAATCGAGAAAATAGTTGCCGAAAATGGCACACCTGTTGAATACGGGCAAACCTTATTTTTAATTCGTGCTGATTAATTGGCTCCTTATATGTTCAACAAAATACTAATTGCGAATCGAGGTGAAATTGCACTCAGGATTATCCGTGCAGCAAAAGAACTTGGAATTAAGACAGTTGCAGTTTATTCCGAAGCCGATAAATATTCGTTGCACGTGCGATTTGCTGATGAAGCAGTCTGCATTGGACCTGCACCTGCCGCACAAAGCTATCTGAATATTCCTGCAATAATTTCTGCTGCAAATATAACTCATAGCGATGCTATTCACCCCGGATATGGCTTCCTTGCTGAAAATCAATTTTTCGCTGAAATATGTGCTGACCACTTTATTACTTTTATTGGACCTCCACCGAATGCCATTCGGCTAATGGGAGACAAAGCAATTGCCAAAGCAACTATGAAAAATGCAGGTGTTCCCGTAGTCCCAGGTAGCGATGGACTCCTAAAAAATCTTGATGAAGCAATTAAAATTGCCGATGAAATAAGCTACCCTATTATGCTAAAAGCAGTTGCAGGTGGCGGTGGTAAAGGTATGAGGCTTATTAAGAATAGAGCAGAACTTGAACATTACTACGACGTGACGCAAAGCGAAGCCCTTGCTTTCTTTGGAAATCCTGATTTATATTTGGAAAAAGTCGTTCCAATGGCGAAACATATCGAAATCCAAGTTTTTGCAGATAAACACGGTAATACTGTTTATTTGAATGAGCGTGAATGCTCTCTGCAACGTCGTAATCAAAAATTGATTGAGGAAACGCCTTCTCTTGCTGTTAATCAAGAGCTTAGAGAAAGAATGGGTAAAATTTCCTCAAACGGTGCAAAAGCTGTAAAATATGTTGGACCTGGAACAATTGAATATCTCCTCGATCCCGATGGAAATTTTTACTTTATGGAAATGAATACTCGAATTCAGGTGGAGCATCCAATTACTGAGGAATCACTGAAGTATGACTTGGTAGCCGAGCAAATCAAAGTTGCTGCGGGAGAGCATTTGTCATTCAAAGAGCAGCCTCCACTTTATTATGCAATTGAATGCAGAATCAACGCCGAAGACCCTTATAAGGATTGGCGACCATCACCTGGCAAAATTGAAGGATTGCATTTCCCCGGTGGCTTTGGGGTTAGGGTGGATTCCCATCTATATCAAGGATATATTATTCCACCTAATTATGACTCACTGATTGCAAAATTGATTACTTACGGACGCACTCGCGATCAGGCAATTGCAAAAATGAAGCAAGCACTCGCTGAAATGGTAATCGAAGGAGTGAAAACTACAATTCCATTCCATCAAAAAATGCTTGAGAATCCTGACTTCCTTGCGGGAAAGATCGATACGAAATATCTTGAAAGAATTAATTGGCAAGATCTATAAATTATAAATATTAATATTGGAGATAAAAAAATGAACATTCCTGAAAATTTACATTACACACACGACCACGAATGGTTGAAAGTTGATGGCAACATCGGACTCATAGGCGTCACAGATTATGCACAAGGTGAACTTGGAGATATAGTCTACCTTGATATTCCAGAAGATATTTCTGAAATCAAGAAAGGCGAAAGCTGCGGAACAATCGAAGCTGTCAAAACAGTTTCCGAAATCCTTGCACCCGTCTCGGGCAAAGTGATTGAAGTGAATCGCAAACTCAATGATTCCCCTGAAATAATCAATAAAGATCCATACAACGAAGGGTGGATTCTTAAAATTGAAATATCGAATCCCGCAGAAATCAACGAATTGCTTGACCCCGCTGGTTATGCAGGAATCATCGAATAATTCGTTCCTATTTTAATTGACAATTTGATAAACCTTCCGAAGGTTTGGAACTTTCGGGAGGTTTTTTTTTGCGATTAACTAAAAATATTTATATATATTTGGCGGCTCAACATTAGTAGTTCCATAACGGGAAATAAGATAGGCAGATATTCTTATTTTTATTCAAAAATATGCATAAATCAGACTGCTTGAGCATAATGCAACGCGTATTTACTCTTTTTAAGTATATAATTAAGTATATAATAATGTATACAAATATTTATATCATTTATCAGGATGTTCTATTCATTCCAAACGCAGTGGGGAATATAGAAGCCCTTGCACATCAATGTTAGCGGGATTTCTTGCTTCTCTTGAAATTACTTGGTTCTGATTTTTTGATAAATGCTATTGAAACTTTTCAAAGAAGTCCAGTTGTATTCCAATTAGAGATGTTATCAATTTTAAAAGCTATATTAAAATAAACTTAGATATTTTATTAATTTTCCTTAACATATACTTCACATATCTTCACACATCATAAACTGTATTTTAACATTCATTCCTGAAATTTGTAATATCTAAAAAAAAGAAAAGTGAAAATGAGAAGAAATTTAATGGTTATGTTCTTAGTATTATTATATTCTTTACCAATATTTTCAAATGAGGTTGGTACAATATCTGGAAAAGTTTATGATTCTGAAACGGGAGAACCGCTACCAAAAGCTACGATAGTTATTCTTGATACAAAATTGGGAGGATATAGCGATGTCAAGGGAGAATTCAGAATAAAAAATGTGCCTGCGGGTTCCTATAAACTGCAAGCAAGATATGTTGGGTATCTCTCGAAAAATGTTGCAGATGTCAAGGTGGAACCCAATAAGAGTGCTACAATAAGCATAGTGCTTGAACAAGAAATTAAACAAGGAAAAGAAATAATTATCGAAGCCACACGAATAAATGATAATGAATCAGCAATACTTTTACAAAGAAAAAATGCAGACCAAGTTAGCGATGGAATTAGTATTCAAGAAATAAAAAGGTTGCCTGATGGCGATGCGGGGCAATCGTTGAAACGAGTTTCAGGTGTAACTTTGATGTCTGATAAATTTGTTTACATCAGAGGGACAAGCGAACGTTATAATAATACAATTCTTAATGGATCAACATTATCATCAACTGAACCTGATAAAAAAGCATTTGCATTCGATATGTTTCCATCAGATTTTCTCGAAAATGCAAATGTTGTGAAGTCATTTACTCCCGATTTACCTGGGAACTTTGTTGGTGGGCTTGTGGAACTTAATACAGTTGATTTCCCAACTTCTAATGGATTTTCTGTTAACTTCTCAACAGGTTTGAATGACCAAATATCTTTAAAATCTAATAAGTTTACATCATTTAATGGTGGAAATGCCGATTGGATTGGTTTTGATAAGAGTTTTTATGATTATCCGAAACAAGTACCATCGAGCCCTGATGAAATGAAAAAATTCCTTTATACTGATATGCGCGCAAGCGATGAAACAGCAAAGCAGCAATCAATAGACAAATGGAAGGAGATGGGCAAGGGTTTTAATAGTTCAACTTGGAGTCCTGATAGAAGGACAGCTCTTCCGAATTTAAATGGTTCATTCTCCTATTCGAGGATTTTTAATGTTTTTGATAATGATTTTGGTGTTGCTGCTTCGATGAATTATAATAATGGCTATTCTTATGATTCATTTTCAAGAGCGCTCCTGCTTTCCAATGGTGTAGATAAAGAATACGAAGGCAATGGGATCGAAAATGTATTTACGACAACTTTGGGTGGTCTTCTGAATTTAGCATATAAAATTAATGATGCGAATACTATAAGTTTCAAAAATATCTTTAATAATACAAGTGATTATAATGTCACTCAATTGATGGGTCGGAGGCAAGAAACTCAATTGATTCAAATGAGTATGGATTATATCCAAAAAACTATGTACACAGGACAACTTGAAGGCACTCATTTGCTGAACTTTAACAATTCGGTTCTGGAATGGAAAGCAGGATATTCAAAATCACTTAGAGCTGAACCTGATTTGCGTCGAGTCAGATATTCAAGAAATGATTCAACATTGCCATATCGGCTCGATATCTATAATTTACCGCAAGGAAGTGGCACTCAAGCAGGTAGATTTTTCTCTAACCTTGATGAGGATGCGTTCTCGGGTGGATTTGATTATAAAATATCTTTTGGCAACGTCGCATTTAAATTAGGCACTTATCTTGAAAATAAAAAAAGGGACTTTAATGTTCGCTCTTTTACTATTGTCGAAGCTCCTGCTATTTTAAAAACTTATTATGATCCCGAATTGGGTTATGAAGTCAAAAATTATGTTGACCCATCTATTACTAGCCAATATTATATTAATGACATCGCGGAATTAAACCCCTCGATATTATTTAATCCTAATAACTTTTATGAGCATGGTTTTGGATTAAGTGAAGACACAAGAAACATAGATTCATATCGAGCAAAGGAAGACTTATATGCGGGATATTTAATGACAGATTTCCCTTTGCAAGTCTTCGGACGGAAATTAAGGATTATTGCAGGTTTGCGATTCGAACATAGCTTGCAGAATCTATCAAGTTTTTATCCATTCTTTAATGAATCAAATTCGACATATTTTGATTCGACTTATGTGAATAAAACATATAATGATTTTCTGCCATCGTTTAATCTTGTGTATGAGTTAACAAAGAGCACAAATCTCCGTGCATCAGCAACCCAAACATTGACACGTCCATCATTGCGAGAATATGCCCCTTTTACATTTTATGACTTTGCATATCAATCAGATGTTGTTGGAAATACTAACTTGATTCGAGCTTTAATTCAGAATTATGATTTACGTTGGGAATGGTTTCCGGCTCCAGGAGAAGTTTTCTCTGTCAGCGCATTTTACAAAATTTTTGACCATGCAATTGAGGAAACAATACAACCAACTTCGAGTGAAACTCAAAGGACATTCACAAATGCACTTGGCAAGGCATATAATTATGGGTTGGAATTTGAAGCCAGGAAAAATTTAGGTTTTATAGCAGACTTATTCAATTATTTTTCGATTAATTTCAATCTCGCACTCATTAAATCTGAAATCACTGTAAAACAAACCGATTTCAAAGATACTCGTTCGATGTGGGGGCAATCTCCATATTCACTGAATCTTGGCTTGTTTTATTTCAACCCAAATTGGGGAACTTCATTTAATCTTGCATATAATACTTTTGGGAAAAGGATAATCCAAGTTGCTAATATCCACGCTTATGCAATGTCTGATCCTCACATATATGAATTGCCCCGAAATATGATTGACTTTTCCATATCCCAAAAATTTCTCAAGAATTTTCAAGTCAAGCTCTCTGCTCGAAATATATTGAATGCAAAAACAATATGGAAGCAAGGGGAAACTGAGGTTGCAAAAGATATAATGGGGGTTAATTACTCTTTAGGTATTGATTTAAAGTTTTAATTTTCAAATTTTTTTAAAATCTTTTATGAGGTATTTTTTATGAAAAAGTTCAGTACAATCGCAGGTTTGCTATTTTTTATAGCAATTGCAGCATGGTCCCAAGTTCCCACCATTACGATAACGTCACCGAAATCGGGAGATGAGTATAGAGTGGGGAGGACAGTGGCAATCAAATGGGACACAACAGGGACACGAGGGTTAACATTCAAATTTTCATCAAGTGAGAGTTTAAATGGGCCATGGCAAGCATTACCGTTGCCGAAAGATGCAACGGAGTTCAAAGACCAAACAGCAGATGGGACAAAAGCAGTCGGACAAGTATTAACAGTATTACCATATAAAGCAACCAACAATTTGTATATAAAGATGGAGTTGAAGGATGAAGCAACGGTATATGGAACAGTAGGACCAATAAAGATAAAGGTACCATCACCATCAGTAGTAGATTCAACGATAACAGGGACAATAACGGGAAGCGTCACATTAAGTTCGAGCAAGATATATGGGTTGAAAGGAATAGTATTTGTAGCAGAAGGAGGAGTGCTACGAATAGAACCTGGGACAATCATATTAGGAGAGGTCGGAGCGACATCAGCGATATGTGTAAACAGAGGAGGCAAGATATATGCGAATGGGACAGCAGAGAAGCCAATAATAATGACAAGTGGAGCAATACCTGGTCAGAGAGACAGAGGAGATTGGGGCGGATTATTATTAATGGGAAGAGCAAAGACAAATACAGTAGAAGCACCAATAGAAGGAGGAATAGCAGATGGACCAGACAAGAAGGTGAATGCATGGTATGGAGGCAATGATGATGAAGATAGTAGTGGTGTATTGCGATATGTAAGGATAGAATTTGCAGGGATAGCAATATCACCTGACAATGAATTGAACAGTTTAACAATGGGTGGAGTTGGAAGCCGGACAGTAATAGACCACATACAAGTATCATATTGTGGAGATGATGGTATTGAATGTTTTGGAGGGACAGTGAATGTAAAACATGTAATAGCATTTAACACAATAGACGATGATTTTGATACGGATAATGGTTATCGAGGGAAATGGCAATTTGGATTAATCAAGAGATTTTCAGACATAGCAGACCAATCAAATTCTGAGGCATTTGAGAGCGATAACGACAGCAAATCGAGTGAGAATCAACCATTAACAGCGCCTGTATATTCAAATATAACAGTGATAGGACCTGTGAAAGATTTAAGTTGGACAGCAGGGAGTGGAGCGAACACATATAACACGAAGTATTTAACAGCAGTACAAATACGGCGGAATTCGAGATTAAGTTTGTACAATTCGGTAATATTGGGATGGCCTAGGGGAGTAGAGATGACCAATCAGAATACAGTTCGAGGAGCAAATAATGATTCAACACGAGTGAGATACAATAGTATATATGGAATCAAAGATGAAGCGAGGAACTTTTACTTTGGGAGTGGGACAGTAGCCGAAGGGAAGGTGCAAACAAATTGGTTAAGCGGAGTGGAACCTGGAAATACATTAACGAATGGAGCAGGAGACGTTGGCGGATTAGCAAAAATATCGAATGCGTTTCCGGCAGAAATGCAATTATTAGATCCATCACCATCAGCAAATGCTGAATATTTAAATTCAAGTAATTTCAGTGCAGATGGAGTAGTGCCAATAAACGACGCATTCTTTACGAAAGTAGCATACAGAGGAGCATTTGCAGTAGGTGAAAGATGGGACTTACCATGGGCAGAATATGATCCCGTCAATGCTGAATATAAAGCAAGCTCGGTTCGAGAGGATAATATTAGCAATCAAATGAGTTTCTTTGTTTATCCATCTCCCGCACAGAGTTATGTTAATATATCTTTCTCGATTCCTTCTGATTCACACGTTTCTATTAAAATATTCGATGTATATGGAAATCTTGTGAAAGAAATATCAAATGAATACAAGGTTGCAGGACCGTATAGTTTCTCTGTGAATATAAATGAATTAGTATCGGGTGCATATTTCTTGCATATTCAGACTGATCAGGGTTATGGTGTGAAACCAATAAGTATCATCAAATAATATTTCGCTTATAATTTAAATTAAAAAGCCAGAGAGTTTCGCGATTCTCTGGCTTTTTTTGTTTGCAAAATATTGATTTACAATTTGATCGATTTATTTTGTTCTTTCAATTTTATTAAATTTAATGCTGACCCAGCTTTAAACCAATCAATTTGAAATTTATTATATGTATGATTGGCAAGGAATTGTTCAGTGCTGCCATCTTTGTGGTGCAAAACAATTGTTAATTTTTTGCCTTCTTGGAAATCGCTCAATCCAATAATATCTATTTCATCATCCTCTTGAATTTTATCGAAATCATCTTTATTTGCGAAAGTGAGGGCAAGCATTCCTTGTTTTTTCAAGTTAGTCTCGTGAATTCGAGCGAATGATTTTGCAAGTATAGCTTTGATCCCCAGAAAGCGAGGTTGCATTGCGGCGTGTTCACGGGATGATCCTTCTCCATAATTTTCATCACCAACAACCACAGAGCCGATATTATTCTTCTTATATTCGAGTTGCACTTCGGGGACAGGTCCATATTCACCTGTCAATTGATTTTTGACAGAATTAGCTTTATCATTGTAATAATTTATTGCTCCAATCAAAGTATTCTTTGATATATTTGCAAGGTGACCACGATAGCGGAGCCAAGGTCCTGCCATAGAAATATGGTCAGTTGTGCATTTGCCTTTTACTTTGATTAATAATTTCAAACCTTTAAAATCTTTGCCATTCCATGGCTCGAAATTTGGTAATAATTGCAATCTTTCTGAGCTTGGATCAACAATTATTTGGATATTTGACCCATCTTCGGCGGGTTTCTGAAAGCCCATATCTTTTACCTCAAATCCCCTTGGAGGCAGTTCTTCTCCCGTTGGTTCATCGAATTTCACAATTTCACCTTTCTCATTTACCAGGGTATCTGTTAATGGATTGAAATCTAACCTCCCAGAGAAAGCCATCGCTGTGACCAATTCGGGAGATGCAACGAAAGAGTGAGTAAGAGGATTGCCGTCATTTCGCTTTGCAAAATTTCTATTGAAAGAAGTTAAAATTGAATTACGCCCTTGGACATTAGCATCTCTGCTCCATTGCCCTATGCAAGGACCACAAGCATTGGCAAGCACTACTCCGCCGACTTTTTCAAACAAATCTATAAAACCATCTCGCTCAATTGTATATCGGATTTGCTCAGAACCCGGTGTTATAATAAACTCACATTTTACTTTTAAATTCATTTCAAGTGCCTTCTTGGCGATTGATGCAGAACGGCTAATATCTTCATAAGAAGAATTCGTGCATGAACCTATTGGCGCCGATGATATTTCCACTGGCCAATCGTTTTCTTTTACTGCTTTGCCAAATTCATCAATCGGGAATGCGCGGTCAGGTGTGAAAGGTCCATTAATATGTGGTTTTAACTCACTAAGGTTAATCTCAATAATCTGGTCAAAATAATTCTCGGGATTTGCCAAGATTTCGGGATCATCCTGCAAATTAGACATAACGCTATCAGCAAGTTTTGCAACTTCTTGGCGACCCGTAGCTTTCAAATAACTGCTGATTTTTTCATCATAATTGAATAATGACGTGGTCGCTCCAATTTCTGCTCCCATATTGCAAATTGTCCCTTTGCCCGTTGCGGAGATTGTCTTGGCACCCTCGCCAAAATATTCTACTATAAATCCTGTTCCACCTTTTACCGTCAGGATTCCTGCGACTTTCAGAATTATATCTTTTGGAGAAGTCCATCCGCTAAGTTTGCCCGTCAATTTTACGCCAAGCAATTTTGGAAAACTCAATTCCCAAGCCATCCCTGACATCACATCAACAGCATCAGCACCTCCCACACCAATTGCTGCCATACCCAATCCGCCCGCATTTGGAGTGTGCGAATCTGTCCCTATCATCAATCCACCAGGGAATGCATAATTTTCAAGCACTACTTGATGAATTATCCCTGCACCAGGTTTCCAAAAATCTATCCCGTATTTATTCGAGACTGATGCAAGAAAATCATATACTTCTGCGTTTGTTACTTTCGCTTCTTTGAGATCGTCGCTTGCCCCGTTTTTTGCCATTATCAAATGATCACAATGCACAGAAGTTGGCACTGCAACGCGTTTTTTACCCGCTTGCATAAATTGAAGTAAAGCCATCTGCGCAGTTGCATCTTGCATTGCCACCCTATCAGGACGAAAATCGACATAATCTTTCCCACGTGAATATTCGTGTTCCAACGAATCATCATAGAGATGACTGTATAAGATTTTTTCTGCAAGAGTTAAAGGTCGCGAAATCTTTTTGCGAACATTCTCAATTTTTTTTGGTAGTTTTGAATAAAAAGTGCGAATCATTTCGATATCGAAAACCATAATATCACCTTTTTTGATTTTTTAGAAATTGCATTAGAAAATAATACAAGTTAATAAATTTTCGTTTAAAATAAAAATAAAATATTAGTCAATAAAAAAATAAACGTTAATGGGAAAAATATATTTAATTGATGGTATGTCGATAGTATTTCGGGCTTTCCACGTTATGCAGCAGGCAAATTTTCGCAATCCTGCCGGGGAGCCAACAGGTGCAATCTTTGGTTTTATTAATATTATTAATAGTTTTCTTGAAAATCAAAAGCCCGAATATGTTTCAGTTGCTTTTGATACGCGAGAACCGACTTTCCGACACAAACAATTCGAAGCATACAAAGCCAATCGCCCCGAATTTCCCGAAGAACTTGCTATTCAATTACCCAAAATTAAAAAATTGCTTGATTTGCTTGGTATTCAGCGTATTGAAATGCCTGGCTTTGAAGCTGATGATATTATTGGCACCCTTGCTAAAAAATTTAGTAACGAAGGAAATGATGTTTTTTGCTTGACATCCGATAAGGATTTTTATCAACTTGTGGATAAAAATATAAAACTTATTAAACCCGCTGGTCGAGAAGCAGCCAACTTTGAATTGATTTCTTTCGATCAAGTGATAGAGAAATTTGGCGTACCTCCTGATAAAGTCATTGATGTGCTTGCAATTATAGGCGATGCTGTGGATAATGTCCCTGGTGTAAAAGGAATTGGTGAAAAAACGGCTATCCCACTTATTCAAGAATATCAAAGTCTTGAGAAACTTTATGAAAATCTTGATAAAATTCAAAAAAATTCTGTTCGCGAAAAATTTGAACAATTTCGTGATGAAGCTTTTTTATCCAAACAATTAGTTACAATTGATACTAATGTCCCATTTGCTATTTCTCTTAATGACATTAAGCGAAAGCCCGTTAATTATAATGAACTAGATAAGTTTTTCAAAGAGCTTGCATTCACCAAAATTCGCTTTTTATGGCAGGAGAAAGCTCGGAATGAGCAAGATGCTTCATTATTTGATAGTTCTTTGAAAGAACAAACTACTCCGCAAACTCCAACAGGTAAATATGTTATAATCAACAATCGGAACGATTTCGATAAATTATTCAATGAATTGAATTCTGTTTCACGCATTGCTTTTGAAATGATTTATTCATCAAGTGATAGACAAAATTGCGATATTATTGGAATTGCTTTAGCATATAATGATATTTCTGCATATTTTCTACCATTGACAAATTCGCAAAATACTAACCAACTTTTTGTTGATAATTCGAGCGATTCAAAGCTTTCTTTGGAATATGTTTTAAATAAATTAAATAAAATTTTTACAAATCCAAATATTCAAAAAATTGCTGAAAATCTAAAGTATCATAATTACATACTTAAAAGATTTGGATATGATTTGAAAGATAATCTCTTTGACCCAGTGATCGCCTCATATTTGCTCAATCCTGATGATAATCATTCGATTGATGTTTTGTTTCAAAAATGGATCAATAAAGATTTGCCAAATTCTTTTAATTTTTTAAATAATAAAAAAAATAATTCTAATGCCTCGAATTACGATTATAACTTGGTTTGCGAAAAAACTATTCTGCTATTGCAACTTCATTATGTTCTGAAAAACGAGCTTATCAATAATAATCTTGCAAAATTGGCAAATGAAATAGAATTTCCACTCATTAGCGTTCTTGCAGATATGGAGCTTTCAGGCGTAGCAATAGATGTGAAAAATCTACGCGAAAGTTCGGAACAAATAGATGCAGACATTATTCGATTGCAAAAGGATATTTATCATCTTGCAGGGACGGAATTCAATATCGATTCGCCAAAGCAATTGAGCAGTATACTTTTTGAAAAAATGAATTTGCCATCTGTAAAGAAAACCAAAACGGGGTTCAGCACAGATATGCAAGTGCTTACAGAATTGGCAGGCGCTGACCCAATTATAAATTTAATTATTGATTATCGGCAATTGACAAAATTGAAATCTACATATATCGATGCATTACCGCGACTTGTCAATCCGAAAACTCATAAAATTCATACAACATACAATCAAACAATTGCTGCAACGGGAAGACTTTCCTCAACTGATCCGAATTTGCAAAATATTCCTGTCCGTTCGGAACTTGGGCGGGAAATTCGCAAAGCATTTGTGCCGAGCAGTCCTGATGGTCTTATTATTTCTGCTGATTATTCGCAAATTGAACTGCGCGTTATGGCATATTTTTCTCAAGATCCAAATTTAATTGAAGCATTCAAAGAAGGGAAAGATATTCACGCAGCAACTGCCTCCAAGCTTTTTGGAATTGAGATTGATAAAGTGGATAGTCAAATGCGACGGACTGCTAAAACTGTAAATTTTGGGATAATGTATGGTCTGGGTTCATACGGACTATCGCAGAGGTTGAGAATTCCAAGAAAAGAAGCGGAAAATATTATTTCTAATTACTTCAAGCAATTTCCGAATATTAAAAAATATATTGATGAGACAATTGCATCAACTCGTCAGAATGGTTATGCAGAGACATTGCTTGGACGAAGGCGATATTTTCCTGATATTTCGAGCAGGAATTCCAATATTCGCACTTCAGCTGAACGCGCCGCAATAAATCATCCAATTCAAGGCACCGCTGCTGATATGATAAAAATTGCAATGATTAATATTTATATTGAGCTTAATCGACTGAAATTCAAAAGCAAGATGATTTTGCAGGTGCATGATGAGCTTTTGTTTGATGCCTTTTCTGATGAGATTGAAGATTTAAAGATGATAATAGCAAAGCGAATGAGCAATGCTTTGCCACTTGGTGAAATTCCTGTTTCAGTAGATATTGGGATAGGAAAAAATTGGTTCGAGGCACATTAAAAAAAATGTGATAACTAATTAAAAATATTTGTTTATTTTCTTAAAATATATTAATTTAGTTTTTTGGAATAATTGCAAAAAGTATTAATCGTTCTATTAAAAAAAATGATTGAAAATATTCTTCATTGTGAGGGATAATAGGAATTTGGAGAGGAACACCCCGTGCCCCCTCTTGCGAAGATGGGGAAAAAGGGGTGTTCGTATCCAGTTTTAGCAAAGATCTTGTAGAAACACGGTATGCCGTGTCTCTATCGGAGAGGAAGAAGGAATGACAGAAAGGAGGTTCTTTACATTTTTTTGAAGGAAAATAAAATTATTTTCAATATTTTTCGCAAAAAGTGTAACAAAATCGATTTTGAATTGTCTTATAGTATATTATAGTAATAGTTAGTAATATATACTATAGTAAGAATGAAAAAATGAAAAAACATTATTTTAAAAAATAAAAGGAATTTAGTTATGATAAAGACTAACTTTATTAAAAATCGATGGGTAAAACAAATACTAGCAATGTTATTT
>DIEP01000036.1 GCA_002418685.1 Ignavibacteria bacterium UBA5771 | reverse complement strand
GATATCCCACTACAAGTTGGGGATAGGGTCTATGTGAGGATATTACCTACATGGAATAAAGACCAATATGTTATTATAAGTGGAGAAGTACTCTATCCAGGGAAATATGCTATTGTAGAAACCAAAGATAGGCTGGCTGATTTGATTCGAAGATGCGGAGGATTTACAGATGATGCTTCAATTCCTGATATAGAGTTTATTCGGCAGCAGGAATCACAAAAAACCGATTTAGAAATGGAAAGATTATACAGAATTCCTTACACAGAAATGTCCGAATTTGAAAAGAGATATTTTCAATCGCGTGTGAGAGAAAAAAGGGGAGTAATGGCAATAGATGTTCATAAAGCCATTACTGATATGAGCTCAGATCAAAATATAACTTTATATAACAAGGATTCGATAATTGTTCCAACAAAAAAGAACTATATCAATGTCCAAGGGCGAGTGAATAATCCCGGTAATATCGTTTTCAATCCAAATTGGACTTATATGGATTACATCAATCAAGCTGGTGGATTTGGTTATAGAGCAGATATGAATGAAACATTTGTAGCGAAATCAAAAGGAGAGATTTTCCTTGCTCGAGATAATAAATATAAACTTGAACCTGGCGATGTAATTCTTGTCCCACCTGAAAAGGAAGTCTCGTTTACTGAAGTTTTCACTCAAATTGTTGCCACTGTCTCGCAACTTGTAACAATTTTTGGTGTGGTTTATACAATTGTGAGGATGAAATGAAATTAAATTCATTCAAGAATTGGGAAATCGTCCAGCAATATTATGAACTCAACTACCAAACACGAAAGTTTGCTTCAATCTTTTTCATAAGTTTTTTGGTTGTGATTGGCATATATTTGCTTATCGCACCTTTTAAATTTTCTACTGTTTCTTCCATATTACCACCAAAACAACCAAGTTCTCAAATGCTCCCAAGTAGCATAATGAATTCAATGAATATTCCTGCTGGAATTTCAAATTTTGGCAGTTCCTCTCTTTCGCATGTATATAGCGATGTTTTGAAAAGTTATTCAGTGTTTTCATTCACTTATGATTCATTAAAACTCGGCAACTCAAGATTTTTCAAAGGTGTTAAAAAAGACAAGATCTATGATATTTTTCGTGAAAGTATGGATGTTGTTGTTAATAGAAGCGGAATCATTTATATTTCGTTTTCATTTGGCACAAGTTATTTCCCTTCAAAGGCTGCAAAAGACTCTGCAGCAATTCTTGCTGCTGCAATTCCAAATATAGCAATGACAGGATTGGATTATGTTATTCGTCAACGAAATAATTCTCTTTCTAAATTAACCAGAGATTTCATTGGCTCAGAAATTGAAAATTATACTACTAAACTTGATAGTGTAGAATTGGAAGTGGAAAAATTCCAAACAAAAAATAAAGTTATTGAAATTGATGAACAAACAAAAGCAGTCCTCCAACAAGCTAATCAAGTTGCTATTGAATTAGCGAAAGCCGAGGTGGACCTGAATATAGCAAAAAATCTATATTCAGAAAATTCCCAAGCCCTATCTATGAAAAGGGATAACCTAAATAAAATAAAAGAGATTTATTCAAAGATTCAAAAGGGTGGAATCACCGATAATGATGCTTTTTCCATTCCATTAGAAAATGTCCCTGCTCTTGTGCGTGAATATACTAATTTAATGAGGTCTAAAGAAATTTATGAGCAAGTTTTACTATACTTGCAAACTCAATATTTTCAAGAAGCAATCCAAGAAAAAAGAGATGTCCCACAAGTGGATATTCTTGACTGGGCAGCTGTTCCAACGGAAAGATCGTATCCATCATATAAAGCAACTCTATTACTCGCTTTTATAATCGATTTAGCTATTGTTTTAACTTTTTTATATTATTCTCGCAATAAGCAAAAAAAGCAATAAAATTCATTTTTTTAAGTTTATAATATTATAATTTATAATTAATTTTAAAATGGAAAATATAATTCCAAAAAGGAAATTGAATTTTGACTTGATGTATGATGACGAAAATAATTTCGGCAAAGATAAAGAAAGAGATTTTTTGGTTTTAAGGGAAGAACTTGATAAGCACTATCCAAATGCAGATTTTGATTTCATAAAAAAAGGTTATGATTATGCTTATGAAAAGTATAAAGGTAAATTCAGAGCTTCCGGGGCAGCATATTATACTCATCCTCTCAATGTAGCTATGCTCTTAATTAAATATTTTAAAATTTATGATGAAAAATTATTGGTTGCAGCATTTTTGCACGATGTAATCGAAGATACACAGAAAGATGAATACCCCGTTTCAAAAGAAGATATAGCAGAATACTTTAACGATGTCGATTTATCCCATATCGTTGATGCAGTCACCAAAATATCGCACGAGAATATTAACGAAGAATTTATTACATACCAGGAAAAATATGGTGATGAAATTACAGAAAATATTAAGGAATTATTAAATAGAAAAAAAATACAAAAAGCTCTCACCTATCGCAAATTGTTTTTAACGCTAATTCAAGATGTAAGAGTAATAATTTTGAAACTTGCAGATAGATTACATAATGTCCTCACCCTTCATTATTTTCAAAATAAAGACAAGGCGAAAGAAATTGCTGATGAAACTCTAAAATTCTACGCTGGATACGCTTATAGGTTGGGTTTCATAAATGTTGGTAAACTTCTTCAAGAAGCGTCTTTCTACTATTTTTCGGAAGATGAACTTTATGAAAAGATCCGCGGAATGATTGATACTAAAGAAGTAATCATCCTTGAGCAAATCGAAAATTATTCGAGGGATTTGAACCTTGCTCTTTCCAAAATATACACTAATCCCCCTCAACCTGTTATTTACCATAGAAAAGAATATGAAATTTACAATCTGACTAATCAATTGCAAGACCCCGATGAATTAATTGATTATGTGGATTGTATTATTCCAATTCCTGAAAATGAAATTGACGCCCTCTACCATACTGAATCTGCTATAATCGAACAATTTGGGTACAATAATGTTTTCAATCATAGCGAAGGAAAGCAAAAAATTGGTGATTATGCATTTGAAGCTGTAAAATTAAGAGTCAAAAAGCCAAGTCTGGAAAGTCTGGACATAACTATAATGAACTCTGATAATTATGACATTTTGGAAAATTTCGTTAAGCCCGACATAATTAAACAAATTCTGAACACTAAAATATTAGAAATTAATGATCGAGAACTGGAAATGTGGGGTGATTGGATGTATAATTTAATTTTTGAAAAAGGTGAAGAAGCAATCCCCGAAATTTGGAGTTCGATTCAAAATAATATTTTTAATGAGCGAATAACGGTTTATTCAGTTGATTTAAAAGAAATATCCCTCCCACAAAATTCAACAGTGCTTGATTTTGCATTTGCTGTTGCCGGCGAAGAAGCCCTCAATTTCATTGGAGCAAAGATTTATAATGCTACTTATGATTTCAGGCATCGTTTAAATGGAAGAGAAAGTATCCAAATTCTGTTTTCAGATAAGCCACAGTTTTCTACCCAATGGTTAGATTATATTCAAGATTATCATGCTATTGGTATTGTAAATCGTTATATCAGTAATTTAAAAGGTCAGCAAGCTTCTACTATGCTAAATAGTCAAGATAATATCGAAATAAAGGCAAACTTCTCAGTATTGAATAATGGATTTACTGTAAAATTAAATATTAATGGGAACAATCGTTCATTATTGCTCAATGATATTACTAAAGCTTTTGGAAATGTTGATATTATCAATTCGACTATTCAAAGCGACCAATTTGATCACACTTTTGAAGGGACTTTCACAGTTAAATTCAAGGATGCTGTTAGTCTAAATGCTTTATTTTTTAATCTGTTAAAAATTAGAAGTGTCAAGTCTGTCAAACTTTTGAATATTGATTTACCTACAAATTCCGAGAATAATTATATCTAATCAACTTATTTTAATCTAATTCTGCAAATTGTAAAGAATGAACAAAATGTGCAAGCCTTCTTTTCATCATAAGGTTTTACGGGAAATTCTCCAAGAACAATATGATTCTTAATTTCAATGGCTTTTTCGAGTGATTTATCCAATTCTTCTTCTAATGATGGAAAATTGGTCTGGCTCGTCGGCTTTTTGCATAAATTTGAAGATAGCAATGTTAGATCATTGTTGCATAATACAATTGTGAATGGTTCTGTACTTTTTTTCTTTGCTGGGTCAAGAAGATAATAGACACCAAATGCGGGAATGAACGTAATTTGGTGGGTATTTATCATTAATTGGCGGAACCCAAGCATATATATAGGCATTTGAAAAGACACATAGTCAGAAATAATTTCTCTTTTTTCAGGGATTGAATACGACGATAATTTGTAATCGGCAACTGCAAATTCGGGTCCCTCATTTTCAAAATTTACCTCAATTCTATCTATTTTACCATTTACCTTTAGGCTTTCTGCTTCAGGACTGAGACCAGAAGTTTCGTCAGAATTTTCAGTCTGTTTTAGTTCCACATTAAATTGCTTTTCAAAATATGCAGGAATAAAAGTCCAAGATTTATTAATTTCAAATTTCAACCAATTATATAATAAATTTCGAGTATAAGTAAAATCTGTAATCTGTTGAATTTGATAATTAAGGATTTGATAATCTTTTACGGGCATTTCGAGTGTCTTTTGAGCAATCTTATAGAGCATATCTTTATATAAATCATGATAATCGGAAGTTAACTTCAAACCCTTCAACATCAATGAATGTTCGTTTCCATCTGAATAAATCAAGTCAACAACAGAAATATTATTTTTAACCAATTCCTGATAAAATTCATATAATATTTTATGCAAAAAACTTCCAAGCTCAATTGGTTCAAGCGTCATCCCTCTTTTTCTAACATCTTCAAAATGAAGAATATATTTTACATAATATTTATATGGACATTTCGCATAAGTCTCAAGTTCAGAAATGGAATATGATTTATCACTATAACGATCCTTAATCAAGTTATCTGCAATTTTCACATTTAATACATCGGGGACACTCGTAGATTTCATATCATAATGATAAATAAGCTCATTCAAAAGGTTATATTTTTGAATATAATTGGAAATTTGTTCGGGCAATTGTTGCTGAATTGGAGAATCGTTCATTTGGCTAATCTTTTTATAAAATTCGCCACCAAGATGATTAAAAAGTTCGGCTTCATTAGTAATAGCAGAAAATGTTTCATCTGAATCAGTTAATTCCAAAATACTCCCTTCCTCAAAATCGACAATACTTTTTAAACTATCGATGAATGGTGAAGCCGGAATTTGATATTTATCAGCAGTTTTTGGATAAAAGATATAAAGTTCCCCATTTTCGGAATTAGGAAAGAGAAATTTCGACGATGAAAGAAATTGATAGAAAAGCACGCGTTCGGTTCTGATATGCCTCTGCTTTGCATCGGGCAGTTCTTTACCAAACAATTTTTCGGGCGAATAAGCTGCGGGAAAGACTCCTTCGGAAGCACCGCACAAAATTTTGACCTTGTAAGGCAAATACCTAATCTGCTCAATTGAAGTTATATCTACGCCATAATCTATCTTTTGCGAAATTTGAAATCGCTCATTATAAACGCCAATTTTTAGCCTTTCATACCATTCCTTCAAAGTAAATTTTTCGCTTGACCGAGTTTCAAACATATATGCAATATCATTGACAACTTCAAGGAATTTCTTCAATCCCTTTGCTTCCTTTTCTATATCTTCATACAAATTTTGATAAGAACCATCGCCAATTTCGATAATTTTCTTGATTTTTTTGTGGAGATTTTCTTTAAATTTGAATTTCAAAATAATATTTTTATAAATAAAATCCTGGAATTCTCTACCCGACATTTTTGTATTTGTTAATACCAAATTATCTTGAATTGTGTGAATATCGCTTATTCCCTGCTCAATTTTTTTATATAATTTCTCCATCCGATAGCGCTCATGCTCATCCTCTTGCTTGTCAATGGAATGTCTATAAAAACTTTTGTATGATTCTAATGATTTTAGCCAATATTCTGCTGTGACGGGATAAAATCGAGGTTGAAGCCGAAGTTCATTAGCCAAATAAACTAAATTATTAATATCGATTTTGAAATCAAAGTTAAAGTAAAGATTATTAAATAATCGTTTTAATATATTAATTTTATAACCATTTATAGCAAATTCTATAAAGGCAAATATTTTATTTACAATTGGAGATTTCCATAACCAGAAGCGATTTGTAATATTTGAGGGGATTTTTTCAATTCTGAAAATTTCCCGAAAATAATCAGAATAATCATCAGGATTTCGTGAGACTATTGCTATGTCCTTTAACTGAATCCCTCTTTTGATATGAAGGTATTTCACCAATTTAGCAACTTTTAAGACTTCGTCTTGTGCATTTTGTGCTGCAATTAACTTTATTGGCTTATTTAAATGAATTATATCTTTATTATCAAAATGGAATAAATGCTTTCTAAAGAAATAGTTATCATATCCTTCTAATGAAAGATATTGATCAGTTTCATCGAAAATTTTATCGTCAGAATAAACACTAAACCCATTATTAACAAATTTTTCAATATAATCAAAGAAATTACCGAACAAAGGACCATTATCAGGTGAAAAATCCAAAATTAGTGCAAATGGAGTATTCGATTTTGAAAAAAATGATAAAAGATCAACTTCGGGCATTTTGAATTCACTAAACCCATAAGCAAGCACTAATTGATTATTATTAAATATTTTATCGTAGAATTCTAATATATTTTCATCAGTATGATTATTGAGAAATTCAATTATTTTATTAAGCTTAGCAGGTTTATCGAATAATTTTTCACCAAGAGAATTTTCATATTCAATTAGTAATTTTAATATATCTGAATATTTTTTGGGTTCGATTTCCGCAGGATAATTGTCGGTTTTTATCAATTTAAGCTCCTTTTCTGCTTCAAATTTATTAAAACCATCCTCACGAATACCATAAACAAGTTCATTTAATCGGCGTATAATTTCATACTTAGCTCGATTATTTTTCTGATTGTAAAATTCTAAATTTGCTTTAGAAAACGCCTCTTCAAAAATAATCAACCTTAGTGCATCCGATATTTCTTGATTTTCAGAAATATGTTCAATTTTGTTAAAAAGTAAATTGATAAAATTCTCTAAGTTATAAAAATTATAATTGCTTAATGGCTTTTTATGACAATCAAAATATTTATTAATAAGTTGCAGTTGCAAGTATCTAATAATACGTTGGGTTGGTAGAATTAAATGTAAATTTTCTAAATCATCTTTTTCAATAAAATTGTTTAATATATTTTCAAAATTGCAGAAATCCTTTATTTGGTCGGAATAAAAGAGATTAAAAGCATCGTTATAAATAATATAAGCCATAATTTAATAATTTCTAATAAAGTTTTTGCCCGCTAATTGTTTTATATATCCTTTAAATTCAAGGCTTAATAAATTAACAAGCAATTGTGAAATATCAAGACTAATTTTATCACTTAAATCATCAATCTGAATTGGTTCGAAGCTTAAAGCGTCAAAAATTCTTTTTTCTACATCATTATCAAATTTCAAAGAATTTTGCCCATTCTCTTTAAAAAGAAATTTATCCCAACCAAGGTCCATCAGAATTTGCTCGGGAGAGAGAGCAGGAATTGCAGAATCATTTTTTATCAAGAAGTTTGTCCCTTGACTCTTTTCAGAAGTAATATTCCCCGGAACAGCAAAAACATCTCTGCCCTCATCGAGTGCAAAGCGTGCAGTAATCAGGGACCCACTCTTCACACCACTTTCAATAACCAACGTAGCATTGCATATTCCGCTGATAATTCTATTTCTTTGAGGAAAATATCCCGGTTTTGCAGCGGTACCCGGCAAATATTCACTAACAACTGCACCGCCTTTATCGACGATCTTATTTGCAAGTTCGGAAGATATTTGAGGACCAATCTTATCAAGTCCAGAAGCAACTATTGCAAAAGTTATCCCCTTATGTTCCAATGCAGTTTTGTGAGCAATTGTGTCAATACCATAAGCAAGACCACTAACAATAACAATATCCCTTTCAACAAAATATTGAACGAATCGCTCTGTTGACAATTTACCATAAAGTGTATTCCTACGAGTGCCGACCACGGCAATACTGTTTCTATCTTCTAAATTAAAATTGCCACGCACAAATAGCAATATTGGAGGATAATTAATATTCTTCAGTAAATATGAGTATCGCTCATCCCAAATTGTGATCATCTCAATTTTTAATTTGCTGC
>DIEP01000014.1 GCA_002418685.1 Ignavibacteria bacterium UBA5771 | reverse complement strand
AAAATAGGTAGGAATGATTTATGCCCTTGTGGCAGTGGAAAGAAGTATAAAAATTGCCACGGCAAGAATCTTAATTAAGCATTTTGATAGCCTTATAAATTGTAATTTCAATTCCTATAGGCAAGTCATAATATTTATCCGAGATTGTCGAATTAAAGATGGGAATTTGCATTTTTAAGTTTGCATGCATATATAATCCCTTTATTGGACTGAAATCGTAGCCAATGAAGATCTCAGGAAAGATTTGCAAATTCTTGAAATCGGGAATGTGCATCTCTTTTATATCTCGCTTTTTGCTTCCATCAATATAATATTCTGATTTAGGAGAAATTATTTGTTCGCTTGCTGATATTGATGATGATAAAAGAAAGGCAGAATTCACTTGCGCCCCAATTGAAAAATACGAACCAAACAAGCGGTATTTTCCGCCAATTGAAATGCCCAGATAATCTCTGCTTTCGTTCATATCTGTCTGGTAGGTCGTTTCCCAATTATCTATACCATTTGATCGAGGGTATGTCATTCTTTGGGAAAAGTCAGTTTTAATTGATTTATAAAACACATTGGCAAAAACTGCAATAATGGGCTTCTCCCAATATTGAAATGAGACGAGAAATTGATTAATAATCCCATTGGAATTATGGAAATTTAGCGAATAAACGTTATTTTCAAAAAAAGGAAAATCCGCGATATTCTGATTATAACTTAATGAATATCCTCCACCTATAAATGCTCGAGGAATTTTATAAGGTAGCCGCGCCGAGTATTCCCAATCAAACCCTTGGCTTTGCAACTGGTTGAACCCAAGAATAATGAGGAATATGATTAATGATTTTTTCAATTTTTCTAATATTTAATAAATAATTGATAAATTGAATTAATCTCCGACTGAATAATTAGCATATACACGCCTTCAGGAGCATTACTGAAATTTTGCGATAAGTGGAAATCGCCCCCTCCAATTTTACCAAATTCATTTTCTGCAATCAAATTTCCGTAATAATCGTAAATCAATAGTTTCAAATTTGTAGTTTCGCTTACTGATAATCCAATATTAATATTATCTTTTACAGGGTTTGGCGAAAAGGATTTTATCACAATACCTGGTTTCTGCATTGGATAAGCTTTCATCTCAATTCCTCCAACAGAGTCAATTTGGAAGTAGCCATTTCTAATATTCTCTTTTGGCAAATAAAGCGCATAATCGCAGAATTCATTACCAAATCGCGGATTGAGAAAGCTAATAAGCGTTGATTGTGCATTTCCCAGATATATCTTGAAAAGCAGATTAATCAATGCTGGTTTATTTGAAAAGCGTGATTTGCTTGGTTTCTGAATATTGATTGCTAAATATCCTGTGGGATCCTCGCTAATAAGTATATTTTCGATAGCTCCTTCGCTTGCAGTCCCTTGATTTTTATATCCGACATATTGCAAAATCGAATGATTATAATAAAGCGTATCTATAAAATTGGAAGAATAGACAATATTGGAGTCAACAATAATTGGGATTTCCAAAATGCTGCCAGGCTTTCCTTTCAGACTATCAATTGATATAGAAGTTGAGGATGGAGAAATTGAAGAACCAATCAATGAAATGCGTATGCTATCCATCGGATGACCCGAATTGCTAATTAATAACAAATCAGCAGTAAAAACCTGCGACATTATGGGTTCAAATGTAATTATAATACTATCACTGCTATTTGGTGGAATTGTGAGCTCATTTTCATCAGTAGTAAAAGTGAATGTCGGGACCTCATTTTCAATAATTATTTTCTTAATATAAAGAGTGTCATTCCCAATATTGCGAATTAGTAAGGTTGTATCGCTCGAAGATTCACAATATGGCAAATACTGATAAATAACAGGAAATTGAAGTTTTGTTGCGGAAACTGCAATTTGAGGTTCAATTGCCTTGCCCGTGATATAAAACACAACTTTTTCGGCACTTGCGGGTACTTGCTTAATATTTCTTTGCGAAATATCGCTTGTTATTTCATATCGTAGTGTGAAATTGCCCCGTTCAAGAATTTGGAATTCAAGTGAAAAATTAGCAGTCTCATTTTGGTTAAATCTTACTAAATTATCTTTAATTTTTTTGATTGATTGTGCTGAAAAATTTGGATTTATACCTGTAATTTGTTCATCAAGACTACCGAAAGCAAGATTGCCGAAATTTTTAATTTGTGCATTTATTTTCACTAATTCATTCGTTCGGATATTACCCACGAATATCGTATCGTTCCGAAAATCATAATTCACAAAATTCAGTCTTATATCTTGATGCACGCCTGTGCCATACAATTTGCAATTTGCTATTTGAATTGAATCGGGATAATCCTTCGGAAGCGGTTTGAATTTCAACTCAACCAAAGCACTATCAATTCCCTTATCGAGAGGAGAATACTCAAAAGACCAATTTATAATTTCATTCTTTTTTCTGAAAATTGGATTGACGGGGTAAAACTGAGGGAAGAATTCATCATAAGTCAATTTTTGAGATAATAAGGTCAACTTTTGCTCAATCAATTGCACAGAATCTGTCTGCACTGATTTCACTCGCCATTCCCGACTTTCTCGCACTGATGGATTGATATAAACAGAATCGAAATTCAGGACATCCTCAAAGCCATCAATAAATTTATTTGTTTTTTTTGCTTCTAAAAAGAAAACCTGACTATAAGCTAAAGCAGTATCCGGAGGAAGAGCAAAACCCACTTGCATAAAAGAATGATACCAGCCCAAAGGAGAAGTAAATAAATTAACGCTTGCATTATATTGAATAACTAACGGAATTTTTGCTTGAGGGTATAAATTGATTGGAAAAGAGGGTGCAATATCCTTGAAATTTCTGAATTCATCGATAAATACCTCATTTGGATCACGTAAAATACCAAATGTTGGCATAACTTCATAAATTAAATAGGTTGTGTTCGAAATGTTTTCAATTTGAAATGTTGCGGTAATCGAATCTCCCACATAGCACGGTCCAAAATTGATCACAGTGTCTGCAGGATAATCAACAGAATAGATTCTGCCAACATCTTCTGAAAAAAGAAAATTTGGCAAGAGCAAACAAATAATTATTAATAAATTCCTTATCAATTTTCAATACTCATTATAATTCAAAATTATAAAAATTAAATAATATAGCAGGTCATATACGACTATAGGCAAATAATAGCCAACCGTAAACTATAAAATGATAGCATAAAGGAGCAAGTTGCAGTAGGGGACTGGTTCCAAACTTGCCTTTGCAATGCAAATCAGCATTCTTAATAAAGATTACACAAGAATATCATTGAGAACTCGTATTCTTGCAATGATTGGCAATATTTAGAGTAGGACATAATGAATAAATTGCTCAATGCAAATTCCAATAGTCTCGGTCAAGCGTTCGATATTGAATCGCTTCGCTAATATGTGCCGCTTCAATATTTTCTTTTTGCTCCAAATCGGCAATGGTGCGAGCTACTTTGAGAATTCTATCGTAAGCACGAGCAGAAAGTCCCAGCCGATCCATTGCTAACTTTAACAAATTTTGAGAAGGACTATCCAATTCGCAATATTTTCGAATCATCTTGGAAGTCATATCGGAATTTTTAAATATATGCTTGTGTCCGCTGAATCTTTCCAATTGCACATTTCTTGCTTGGATTACGCGTTTGCGAATAGTTTCTGAAGATTCGCCTGCTTTTTTGGAAGATAATTCAGAATAATTTACTGCGGGCACTTCAATATGAATATCAATTCTATCAAGCAATGGACCCGAAATTTTACTTGCATATTTTTGAATAGTGGTAGTCGAACAAGTGCATGCGTGAGTTGGATCGCCAAAATGACCGCACGGACAGGGATTCATCGAACAAACCATCATAAAATTAGCAGGATAAACGACAGTTTGCTTTACTCGAGATATTGCAACATTACCGTCTTCAAGTGGTTGCCGAAGCACTTCGAGGACGTTCCTTGCAAATTCAGGAAGTTCATCCAGAAATAGAACACCGTGATGTGCAAGAGAGATTTCACCTGGTCTGATATACCCATTGCCCCCACCAAGCAATGCCGCATCTGAAATCGTATGATGTGGTGAGCGGAAGGGACGAGACGTAAGCAAAGGGACGTCAGGTGGGAGAATACCCGCTATCGAATGAATTTTTGTAGTTTCAAGAGCTTCTTCAAGACTTAATTGTGGTAGCAATGTTGTTAGCCGTTTTGCAAGCATTGTTTTGCCCGAGCCGGGAGGTCCAATCATCAATAAATTATGTCCGCCCGCAGCTGCAATTTCCAGAGCACGTTTCACATTTTCCTGCCCGCGAACATCTGCCATATCAATTTTATGATCAACTTGACCATTTTCAAATAATAACTTAATATCAACTATTTCCGGTTCGATAATTAATTTCTCTTGCAGATATTGCACTGCTTCGCCAAGATTATTAATTGGGATAACTTCAATACCCGCAACAAGTGCTGCCTCGCGAGCGTTATCTTTTGGTAACAATATCCGATCGAATCCATCTTGCATTGCTTGGAGCGTGATTGCAAGCACACCGTGAATAGGTCTCAGAGATCCTTCCAAAGCTAATTCACCGATAAACAAAGTTTTCTCATATTTCTTTGCATCATAATCATCAATAGCGGCAAGAATACCAAGTGCTATTGGAAAATCAAAACCACTACCTTCTTTCCGAATATTAGCAGGAGCAAGATTAACGGTTATTTTCTTTGTAGGAAATAGCAAATTTGTGTTTTTAAATGCGGCGGTAACTCTCTCGCGGGATTCCTTGACAGCAGCGTCAGGCAAACCAACCACTTGGAATATGGGTAGCCCTGTATCAATATGTGTCTCGATTTCAATGATAAAAGCGTTAATTCCATCGACGGCAGCAGAATATAATTTTGAATACATAATTTCTAATTTAGCTGATTATATTTCCCTCTTTAAAGTATTTATTCAAATA
>DIEP01000080.1 GCA_002418685.1 Ignavibacteria bacterium UBA5771 | reverse complement strand
AAATCTGATTTGAGGATGATTAAGAAATAATCGCAACAAACTTGTCCGTATTTTTTCAATATTTCCATTTGTATTATAAGCAGAAGAAATAACATCAACAAGCCATCCACCAGTATCTGTTGGCGAATTTGACAATACTTTTTGGATTTCATTAGGATTCTCAATATATTCGTCTGCATCAATTGAAAGGATGAAATCTTGAGTAGCGTTCTCGATGGCAAAGTTTCTTGCGTCTGAAAAATTATCATTCCAAGCAAAATCATATATTTTGTCAGTGAATTTGCTTGCAATTCGTTTGGAATCATCTGTGCTTCCCGTATCCACAATGATAATTTCACCAGCGAAGGGTAAAAGAGATTCGAGACAACGCTCTAAATTTTTTTCTTCATTTTTTATTATCAAACAAGCAGATACGTTCATTTAGTCTTTAGTTTAATTCTGAAAAGTTGACGTTTATATCTTTATTCAAATATTCAAATGTATTAATTTGCAAATTAAAAATTTTCAAAAAATAAAAACATGTCTTTATCAATAGAATTTCAAGAAAAAACTTTTAAAAATATTAAGAGAGAAGCTCATAATTTTGAAGAAATAGCTTTAGAACTACGTCGTGATGTAATCAAAAGTCTCTATCTTGCGAGATCTGGTCATAGTGGAGGATCGCNNTCTTGCTCGATCTGGTCATAGTGGGGGATCGCTTGGGACAGCCGATATTTTTTCAGTATTGTTTTTCGGTGGTGTCCTGCGATATGATTCTAAAAATTGGCAGTGGGATAAACGTGATAGATTTGTAATGAGCGCAGGTCATCTTGCACCAATCCTTTACTCCACACTTGCTCGTGCAGGGTTTTTCCCTGTTGAAGAGTTAAAAACATTGCGGAAGATTGGTTCCCGATTGCAAGGACATCCTGGATTTGATATGAAATTGCCTGGAATAGAAACTTCAACGGCATCGCTTGGGCAAGGAGTATCTATTGCAACGGGCATGGCTTTGAGTAATAAATATCTTGATAAAACTGATCAACGGGTTTTTACTTTATCAGGTGATGGTGAGCTCGAAGAGGGTTCCACATGGGAAGCCGCAATGTCGGCGGGAAATTATAAATTAAATAATCTATGTTGGATTGTAGATAATAATGATTGCCAAATAGATGGAAGAGTGAAAGATGTAATGAGTATCTATCCTTTAGCAGACAAATTTAGAGCATTCAATTTTGATGTTATTGAAATTGACGGTCATAATTATTCTCAAATATTGAGTGCATTTGATTATTTTATTAATAATTCTAAGCAAGATTTTGGGAAACCAACATGCATAATAGCGCATACAATTATGGGCAAGGGAGTATCTTTTATGGAAGATAATTACCAATGGCATGGCAATCCTCCCAATGAATTGCAAGCAATTCAAGCTTTGCAAGAATTCGATGAAGCCGAACAAAAAATGAAATCACATAAAATGCAATATCAAATGGAGTCGGAATGAAAGAATATAAATTATTAGAAAAAAAACCAACTCGACACGGTTTTGGCGAGGGATTAGTGATACTTGGCGAACGATATGATAATGTTGTCGTGCTTGGTGGGGATATAACAGGTTCGGTAATGACTTCACTATTCAAGGATAAATTTCCAGATAGATTCTTTTCAATTGGAATAGCTGAGCAAAATGCGACTACAATTGCAGCGGGGCTTGCTTTAAGTGGGAAAATACCTTTTTTTGCAAGTTATAGTGTTTTCTCGGCATTTCGCAATGCTGATCAATTGCGTATAAGTGTAGCGTATAATAATGTCAATGTTAAAATTGGTGGGGGTCATTCAGGTATTACTGTTGGTCCTGACGGAGCAACTCATCAGTCTCTTGAGGAAATTTCTTTTGTAAGAACTCTGCCAAATATGACACTGATTGTTCCCGCTGATTATGAAGAGACTAAAAAAGCAACAATTGCAATTGGTGAGATGAGCGGACCAGCATTCCTAAGGTTTGGTCGGTCTCCCGTGCCATTATTTACATTACCTACGGATGAATTTGTGATAGGAAAAGCAAATGTTCTTCAAGAGGGGAATGAAGTTGCTATAATTGCATGTGGTATAATGGTTTGGGAGGCATTATATGCTGCTCAAGAATTATGGAAACGCAAAGGGATTCGTGCAAAAGTAATTAACTTACATACTATCAAACCAATTGATAATGAAGCAATTGTTAATGCGGCTCAAGAGTGCGGGGCAATAGTCACAGCCGAAGAACATCAAGTTCATGGTGGACTTGGAGGTGCAGTTGCCGAGGTAGTAGCAAAAAATTATCCCGTCCCAATTGAATTTGTTGGAATTCAAGATAGATTTGGAACGAGTGGGGAACCCGATGAGCTAATGGTTGCCTTTCATATTACTTGGAAAGAAATATATGCTTCTGCATTGCTTGCAATTGAAAGACGAGATAAGGGAAATTTAAGGCAGGTTAGAGAAGTGAAAAATGTTGCACTTTTTGAAGAAAATTGATTTGTTTTCGTCAAAATATGTAACTTTTTGGCTTTTGAATTGTCTTATATATTTAAACGGTATCTGTTTTATGAAAACACATAAAAATGATAAATTTCTTAGTGCTTTTTTCTTGCTCTTCCTATTGACACAGCTACAATTACCGGCAAAAGATTCACAACTTTACAATAAGTACCTTGAGTATCAGAAGAAAGAAATAGCAAAATCCAAAATTTTGCAAGCTGATTGGCTTCGCTCTGATTTGGATTATATCAAAATCACGACAACAAAAGATGGAATAGCTCGATTAGCATTGAGTGATATTCTGGCAATTGAACCGCAATGGATAGGGAAGAATTCAAATTATCTGAATTTATTATACAATTCGCAAAATTATCCATATTATATCAAAGATAACGACGGCAATCTCTCTTCTGATGACACATTATATTTTATAGGGAAAAGGGCAGCAGGTGATACAACGTGGTTTGATAATTATACATGGGAAGAACCCTTCTTTTTAACTTATGATGAAAGTTCTACTGCGAAGAGATTGAATTTGGTTGATCAAATCTTAAATGGGACTTCTCAAATTAGTTCAGTCCCAATTAATCGACATATTGAAGAAGAACATAAATATAATTCAGGTAAACAACTCTACGATTCATACACTTCTGATAATGAAGGATGGTATTGGGCAATGATTGCGCCATCAACAGATGTTGGGTTTGGCTCAACTTTTTCCTACAATTTATATTTGGATCTCGACCCAGGCGATGAAATTGATTTGTATTTGATTTTCAAGACTTCGGCAGATACTTTGTATTTTGCAGGTGGTTCAAATTTATATCCCGAGTATAACTTAACATTTTTCTTTAATAATGATTCGATTGACAATCGTAATTTTATTCGAGTTCGCAAAGATTCCTTTTATATCCATCTGACTTCTGAAAATACTATAAAAGGATACAATAATATTAAAGTCATAGCAAATGTGCATCATGAAAAGAGAAATGCAGAAATAAATATAGATTATATAACGATGAAAGGTCGCTCTAAGCCATTTGCATATTCTCAATTTTTTAATGCTAATTTTGAAAATATAACCCCAAAATCTCTTGTCAAAATTCCAAATTTCAAGAGCAGTAGAATAGTCGGCATAGATTC
>DIEP01000103.1 GCA_002418685.1 Ignavibacteria bacterium UBA5771 | reverse complement strand
TTGCGAGAGAAGTCCGAGAACTGCTGCGATTTTGTTTGGTTGAGAACGCATGAACCAGATATGCACTACGGGGACCGCAAGCATAATATGACCCATTCTCTCTCGACGAACGCTTTTGCTCGTCACCTCCACTCCACATCTATCACAGACAATCCCTTTATAGCGAACCCTCTTATATTTCCCGCATGCACATTCAAAATCTTTGATTGGTCCAAAGATTTTCTCACAAAACAATCCATCCTTTTCGGGTCTAAAAGAACGATAGTTGATAGTTTCAGGCTTTGTTACTTCGCCGTGCGACCGATTTAAAATATCATCGGGCGAAGCAAGCTTAATAACCATTTCCCTGAAACCTCCCTTTGGCATTGTGATTGTTTGCATTTTATTTCCTCTTATTAATTTTCAAATTAAAAATTCTTTTTTCAATTTATTTTCTATCTGAATTTTTTAAATATCAGATATTTATGATATATATACAATGTATTTTCTTTTAGGGAATTCTAAAAATTCATCCGAAGCAATCTATTTTGCTTCAGAAATTGCTTAATTTTGTTCAAGCTAATAAGCATAATTTTTTGAATCCCCATGTTTTATTTATTTTGTTATCACATCCAAGCCAAGACCTTGAAGCTCTCGCACTAGCACTTTGAAAGATTCAGGGACATTAGATTCGGGTGCATTTTGACCTTTGACTAATGTTTCATATATCTGGGAACGACCTGGCACATCATCAGATTTAACAGTCAGCATTTCTTGAAGAATATTTGAGGCTCCATAAGCTTCGAGTGCCCAAACTTCCATTTCCCCAAGCCTCTGACCGCCAAATTGAGCTTTTCCACCAAGTGGTTGCTGAGTAATTAAAGAATATGGTCCTACACTCCTTGCATGAATTTTGTCATCAACCATGTGAGCTAACTTTATTATATAAATAACACCAACAGTCACCTTTTCTTTAAATGCCGTTCCTGTTCGTCCATCGTATAATGTAGTCCTGCTATCGCGTGGAAGTCCCGCACGATCAAGAAAATCTCCAACTTGTTCCCAACTTGCACCATCGAAAATTGGTGTTGCAAAGCTTACGCCTAATTTCTGACCTGCCCATCCGAGAGCAGTTTCGAATAATTGTCCCAAATTCATACGAGATGGCACTCCAAGAGGATTTAAGACTATATCAACAGGTGTTCCGTCAGGCAAAAATGGCATATCTTCGATTGCTACTACTTTCGAGACTATACCTTTATTTCCATGACGACCTGATAATTTATCACCAACTTGGACTTTTCTTTTCTTTGCAACATAAACTTTTGCCATTTCGAGTATTCCTGGAGGAAGCTCGTCGCCTGATGCAACTTTATTTCTTTCTGAACGGAAGAGATTCCTTTGGTCTGTGCGATAAATGATATAATTTGTTATCATTTCTTTGATAATTTCATTTTTCTCACTATCTGCAACATAATCAGCGTCAGCATCAAGAAATTCAGGTTTCAATAAACCTTTTTTGAAAGCTTCTTGAATTTTTTCTTCTGATAATTTCACTCCACTACGGAACACTTGGACTGAATTTTTCAGTTTAATTCCAAGCGTAACTTCATCATTCAGAACTTCGCAAAGCCTATTTATGCAATCTTGGTCAATGAGCAAAAGTGTTTCTCGTTCTTTCTTTGCAATTGACTCTTGTGCTTTTTTATCTTTTTCTCTGCTTATATGGTCAGCAGTAATTAGTCTGCGAGTGAACACTTTTGTATTAATTACAATACCACTTAAACCAGGAGTTGCCCGTAAAGACGCATCTTTCACTTCCCCTGCTTTATCACCAAAAATTGCACGTAATAATTTTTCTTCCGGAGTAGGATCAATTTCTCCTTTGGGAGTAATTTTCCCAATTAAAATATCACCTTCCTTGACTTTTGCTCCTGTTCTGATGATTCCGTCTTCTCCGAGTTCTCGCACAGATTCTTCGCTGACATTTGGAATTTCACGAGTAAATTCTTCCTCTCCACGTTTTGTATCACGCACCGTCAAAGCGAACTCTTCGATATGGATAGATGTGAATGCATCTTGGGCAACCAAATGCTCAGAAATAATAATAGCATCTTCAAAGTTATAACCTCGCCATGGCATAAATGCTACTAAAACATTTCTGCCGAGAGCCAATTCTCCAAGATCAGAAGATGAATTATCAACAAGAGGCATACCTTTTACTACTTTTTGCCCTTTTCTGATAATTGGTCTTTGGTTTATTGTTGTGTCTTGATTAGTTCTTTCAAATTTCTTTAATGTATAAGAAACAGTATCTTGATAACCAAAACCTATAAATTTTTCAAGGTCCGAGCGTTCATCATCATATTTTACAATAATTGTCTCGGCATCTACATATTGAACAGTCCCATTTCCACGGGCAAATATCAAAGAGCGCGAATCTTTTGCTATACGGCTTTCCATACCTGTTCCAACAATTGGTGCTTCGCATTTGAGCAATGGCACAGATTGGCGTTGCATATTTGAACCCATCAATGCACGGTTTGCATCATCGTGTTCCAAAAATGGTATTAGTGCAGAAGCGGCTGAAGTAATTTGATCGGTAGAAATATCCATATAATCTACTTCTGTTGCATCTACCATAACAAAATCGCCAAGTTTTCTTGCTCGTATTTTCGGTTCTATTATTTTCCCATTTTTATCAACGGAAGTTGATGCAGGAATAAGAATATAATTATCTTCTTGCTCAGCAGATAAATAATCGATTTGATCAGTTAAAACGCCGTTAACAACTTTCTTATATGGCGTTTCGAGAAATCCTAATTCGTTCACAGTTGCATGGATAGCAAGCGATGACATAAGTCCGATATTAGGTCCTTCAGGAGTTTCGATTGGGCAGAGACGACCATAATGAGTATAATGCACATCACGCACTTCAAAACCCGCCCTTTCTCGATTCAAACCACCTGGTCCAAGTGCTGAAATCCTACGTTTATGTGTCAGCTCAGCCAATGGATTAGTTTGGTCCATAAATTGAGAAAGTTGGTTTGTTCCAAAAAATTGATTTATAACAGAAGTAATTGTTCGAGCATTTACTAATTCAGAGGGAGAAAGAGATTGATTATCTTTCATACCAAGCCGTTCTTTAATTGTTCTTGCCATACGTGTCAGTCCTATATTGAACTGATTAGCAAGCTGCTCGCCAACTGTCCGAACTCGTCGATTGCTCAAATGGTCAATATCGTCTCCACTTAATTTATTATCGTGAAGATATAAGACCTTTTTAATTACTTCAATAATATCTGTGTATGTTAAAACTAACGTTTCATTAGGAATTGTTAATTTCAAGTCATGATTTATTTTATACCTACCAACAGCTCCAAGGTCATATCTTTGAGAATTGAAAAACATTCTCTCGAGAAGCAAAGCTGACGTTTCTTTATCAGGTGGTTCAGTTGTTCTAATAGTGCGATAAATAATATCAAGAGCGTCGTCCATTGTTCGTGAAGGATCTTTTTGCAAAGTCTTTGCTATGATAGGTTCATCAGTTGGGTCATAATCTTTATAGAATTTTGGCGGAAGAATCTCCGTAGATTTTATTGTGTCATAGAGTTTATCAGTCAAGGCGCTATCACGAGTTGCGATAATTTCGCCTGTATTCAAATCAATTACATCAGAAGCAAATCGGCGATATTTATATGTCTCATCTACCTTATCTGGTTCCACTTCTTCAACCATTTCAAAGAGATTTAAAATATCTTCATCAGTAGAATAACCAATAGCTCGAAGTAGCGTTGTTGCAGTAAATTTCTTTTTCCTATCAACGTAGCAATAAAGCACATCGTGAATATCAGTAATAAATTCAAGCCAAGAACCACGCATTGGTATAATTCTACCTGAATAAATTCGGCTTCCATTTGGATGCATTGCTACATCGAAGAATACACCTGGCGAACGATGAATTTGATTGACTATAACACGCTCTGCGCCATTGATAATAAAAGTTGCTCGCTCGGTCATAGCAGGTATATTTCCAAGATAAACGTCCTGCTCGATTGCCTCCATATAATCTTCGCTTTCCTTATCGGCTTTGCTCGAAAGACGTAGCCTTGCTTTCAAAGGTTTCGAAAAAGTCAGTTCACGTTCTCGGCATTCTTGCTCTGTATATTTTGGACGCTCAATATTATATTCAATAAATTCCAACTGAAAGACAGATTGGGCATCTTCAATTGGAAAATTGTTGACAAATACTTTCTGCAATCCAACAAGTTTCCGTTTTGAAGGTGGGATACCCTCCTGCAAAAATTCGTCATATGAAGATAATTGAATATTTAATAAGTCGGGGTATAGGTCAGTCTTGCCAAATTCAGAGAAATCGATTCGCTTGCGGAGACGCACAAGCCCTTTATCGCTTTCAAGCAATTTGACGTCCATTTCCTTGGTGTATATCCTGTCCTTATAATTTTCGATTAGTTCGTCAATATTATCTGACTGCTTGTTAATAATATTATTATCCACTCTTCCTCCTTAAATTAAAAAAAAGGATCTTTGATGTTCAATTAAAACAAATTCATTAATATAATTAAGCATCAAAAATCCTTTTGAAATTAAGCAATTATTTAATTTATTAAAAAAATATTTTGTAAATGCTGTATTAAACAAATTAATTAGCAAATATTAAAAAATTAATTATTAGTATAGTATAAACAATTTAAAATAATAATTATTTTAAATTAAAAAATAATTCAGAGGAAAGACGCATTTTCTTGATTTGCATCTTTCCTCTTAAAAGTGAAGGTAGCCAATTTTTTTACCATATTTAATTGAATATGACAAAGCTATATATGCTTTAGAGAGATTCAAATTTATTTTAAGGTAACTTTTGCACCTGTTTCTTCGATCTTTTTCTTTAAATCCTCGGCTTCTGCTTTAGAAACTGATTCTTTAACTAATTTTGGTGCAGCTTCGACCAAATCTTTTGCATCTTTCAAACCAAGCTGTGTGATTTCACGAATGATTTTGATGACGTTAAGTTTGTTTGGTCCTATATCAGTCAGTTCCACACTAAATTCTGTTTGTTCTTCTACAGCGGGAGCCGCTTCTGCAACTGCTCCTGGCATTGCTGCTCCCATCATCATTGGTGCTGCAGCGGTGACTCCAAATTTATCTTCTAATGCTGTCTTTAATTCTGATGCTTCGATTAAAGTTAGCGAAGATATTTCTTCGAGTAATTTTTCAATTTTCTCAGACATTATTATATTCCTTTTAATTTTTAATTTTATTTTTTAAATTATGCTTTAAGCATTGTTTTGTTTTTTTGCCACTTCTTCAATAACAGAGCCAAGGTCTCTGAATAAAGAATTAAGTGATCCGACGATTCCTGAAATAGGTGAATTAAGCGACCCCATGATCCCTGCTATTAATTCAGCTTTGGAAGGTAGAGAACCCAGCACCTTTAATTGTGTCCCATCATAGAACACTTTTTCGACAATCGCTGCCTTGAATTTGGGCTTTTCGGCTTTATCAAGGATTTGCTTTAAAATCTTTGCAGGAATCAAAGGGTCGTCATAAGCAAATGCAATGCTTGTATTTCCTTTAAGGAAAGACTCATCCAAATTGCTTATTCCTTGCTCTTCAATTGCCCGCCAAATCAAGGTGTTTTTGGCAACTCTATATTCCACTCCACTTTCACGGAATTTATTTCTCAATGAGTTGATTTCTGCAACATTCATTGAAGAAAAATCCATGAAATATAATCCTTGAGCTTTGCGGAATTTGGCGCTCAATTCCTCGAGTTTCTGTTTTTTACTTTCTAAACTTATCATAGAATTACTACTGATTTATTGTTTCATTGCGATAACAATTGGATTCAACCAATTGAGAAGCTTAACGCAATTGCACGTAATAGCCAAAATTATTATTCAATTGGGATAGTTGATTCATTTATCTGAACTGACGGTCCCATTGTTGAGCAAATGCTCACATTTTTCACATATCTTCCTTTTGCAGAACTTGGTTTTGCTTTTAGAATATTATTGAAAAATATTATTAAATTTTCTAAAATTTTATCTTCGTCAAAGGAGCATTTTCCAATTGCAGCGTGAACATTTCCACTTTTATCTACACGATATTCGATTTTTCCTGCCTTTACTTCTTTCACAGCTTTGTCAATATCGAAAGTCACAGTGCCTACTTTGGGATTTGGCATCAATCCTCTTGGTCCGAGAATACGACCCAATTTTCCAACTTCACCCATTACATCGGGTGTTGCAATTATGACGTCCACATCTGTCCAGCCTGTTTTAATTTTCTCTATATATTCATCAAGCCCGGCATAGTCAGCACCTGCATTTAGAGCTTCTTGATCTTTTGGTGTTTTTGCAAGCACCAGCACTCGAACGGTCTTTCCTGTTCCATTTGGTAGCGACACAGTTCCTCGAACCATTTGGTCTGCTTTACGTGGATCCACTCCGAGCTTTATAGCAATCTCAAAGGATTCATCAAATTTCGCAGTGGCAGTGCTTTTCACAAGTGTAATCGCATCCTTTAGTTCATAAGATTTTGAGGCTTCAATTTTTTTAATTAGTTCTTGAAATCTTTTGCTTTTCTTTTTCATAGTCAATCCTTTGTTTTTAATTTTCTACTACTTCAATACCCATACTACGAGCAGTACCCTTCACCATACTGATAGCTGAGTCAATATCATTTGCATTTAAATCGGGCATTTTTGTTTCAGCAATTTCTTTCACTTGTGAAAAAGTGACTTTGCCGACTTTCTTTTTATTCGATTCAGCTGATCCAGACTTGACATTTGCAGCTTGTTTTAATAATACTGCTGCCGGTGGCGTTTTGATTATAAAAGTGAAACTTTTATCTGAAAAAAACGTGACAACCGCAGGAAGCAATGTCCCTGCTTGCTTTTGAGTTTTTGCATTAAATTGCTTGACAAACTCCATACCATTCAAGCCTCTTTGTCCAAATGCAGGACCTACCGGAGGAGACATTGTAGCCTGTCCTCCAAGCAATTGTAGCTTGAATGTACCCATTACTTTTTTTGCCATTATATACTCTATATTTAATTATTTTCTAAATTATATTAATGATTCTCAAGTTCAACTTGCGTGAAATCCAATTCAACGGGTGTTTTACGACCTAATATTCCGACTTCAACTTTCAATTTTTGCTTCTCATTATTGACTTCTTTGACAGTCCCTGTAAAAGTATTGAATGGTCCATCAATCACACGAACGGGATCGCCGATTTCAAAAGATGTTTCGATTGTGGAAACATCTTTCCTTTCCTCTACTCGTCCAAGAATTCTATTAACTTCTTCCTGCTGTAAGGGTGTTGGCTCGTTTTTTCTGCCGACAAAACTGACAATAATAGGAATTGATGTGATAATATCGTTAATTTTCTTGGTAAGCTTGCAACTTACTATTATATAACCTGGGAGGAAGTTTTTAATTTTGGTTTTTCTCTTTCCATTGCGAACCTCGAACACAGTCTCTTCCGGAACAATCACGTCCTGGAGAAAATCGGATACTCCATATCTGGCTAATTCCGAGAAAATGAGCGCTTTGGCTTTATTTTCTTGTCCTGTATAGACGCGCAGTGCATACCACTTGAACTCGATTTCTTGTTCGTTCTGCTCTTGATGAGGTTGATTTCCACTATTTTGATATGAATTATCCATTCTCTTTAAATCTTTATTAAATTAGTAGATTAGACGCATTATGAATGTTGATATCTGGTCGATTACAAGGATGAAAGCAGTTACTAACAATGTGGAAATAATAACAACACGCGTTGATTCTCTCAATTGGTCGCGAGTGGGCCAAGACACCTTCTTCATTTCAATAACTACGTCGTTAAAGAATTTCTTTATTTTTTTAAACATTACATTAATACTTAATTTGCACGGGAAGAGGGACTCGAACCCCCAACCGACG
>DIEP01000026.1 GCA_002418685.1 Ignavibacteria bacterium UBA5771 | reverse complement strand
AAGTATCAGTAAAAGAGGAGTTTATGTTTTTATATATCGTTGATGACCGATGACCATCTTTGATCCAAGCTGCATTGCAGAAATTCGGCAGAAATAAATCAGGATATCCATTATTATCATAATCGTACCAGTCGCATCCTACTCCCCAGTCAGAAAGCTTTTGAGTCCCAACTTGATTTAAATCGATCTTTTTGGAATCAATAACATTTGTGTATGTGAATATCCCACGATTTTCCCATAATTCATCAGGTTGGAAATAACCATTCGAGACATAAAGATCTTGAAATCCATCATTATTATAGTCAATAAATTGGCAGGCAGTGCTTGCCCTCGCGGGACTTGTCTGGCACACATTGCTTTTTGTAAGAAATAGATATTGCCCATTATTTTGGTAAAAGTAATTTGGTAATACAGTCGGCGGATTGCTTGAAGTCACAGATTGAGAGACAAATAAATCAGGGAAACCATCATAATTTGTATCAGTGAAACTGAAACCCGAAACATTTGTGAATTTTGTCATTGTCAAATCCTTTTTGGTCATATTACCCGTTCCATCATTTATATAGAGAACATTGGATAATGATGCTGTCTCATTTGAAAAGAGGAAAAGGATGTCAAGATCGCCATCATTATCGACATCCACAAGAGCATTCGCAGAAGGTATCCCTTGCAATCCTAACTTGGTAGTTTGCTCCTGAAATTGTGTTCCATCTGTACTTACATATAATCTACCCGAAACAAGTACATCCTGGAAGCCATCATTATTCAAATCCCCCCAAGCTACTGTATTGCCGGGTATGTTAAAGGATAAGCCAAATGTTCCCGTGTAATCCCGCAAATATTTTCCATCGGGGTTATCGGGAATCTTTGTGTATATCAAATCACTGAAAAAAGAATAATATGCATAAGACCAAGTATAATTTTCTAAATCCGTATTTACAAAATACTGATAATAAAATGGAGCTAGATCTCCACCAGGCTGACATGTTGGGTTATATTGAATTTGATTAGTAGCAAAGAAGCACTTCTGATTGTTTTTGATATTAATTGCCAAATATACTTGATGACCCGTAAAATAAATGGGATTCGGTAAAGTAAAATCCAGTCTCTGAATTGTTTGAGATCCAGGAAAAGTAAAATCAGCAGAAGCAAGGACATCTTGATTAGAATAGATAAAAAGTGTTGGCAAGCTTGAACCGCCTTGATTGCCGAGCAATTTTATTGTAACTTCAGAATTTTCTCCGAATAAATAAACCGAAAATGAATTAATAAAGATTGGCTTTGCAATCTCAAATCTTTGAAATTGCCAAGTAGATTTCGTAATTGTCGGATCAAAATATGCTACATTGTCTGTTGGATTCCAGTATCGCAGTGTGTCTTGGCTTTTAAGAGAGCAGACACAGAATAAAAAAACAAAAAGAAAAGAAATTTTTCGCATCTTTACCTCATTTTGCAAAATGATTTGCTGTAAAAATACAAAAAATAAATCAATTTATTTGACTATTTAATTTTAAAAAAAAATATTTTATTTTCTAAAAAAAAGTATTGTTTAAAAGTATTGGTTATTTATATAGATATAATTAATTTAGTAATTATTAATTTATTGTTTTTTTATGAACTATTTTTTAAAAAATTTAGGAGATAAATTTATGATTTCATCAAAATCTCAAGGTATTGATGTTTTTAAAAGTCTTATATTTTTGATTATGTTTTTCTTTGGGACGGTATTACAAATCAATGCACAGCAAATTGAAATTACTTCTCCACAATATGGAGCGACAGGTATAGCTATTGACGCAAATATTACAATAAAAGTAAACTACCCTTTCATCTTTGATACAACGAGTTTACCACTAAAGTGGACTAAAGATTCATTTGAAGATAGCAGAGGTAAAATATGGTTTGTCTACGAGGAACTATATAGCGGTTCAGATTCCAGTCTTTTGATAAGTTCGCACGTTGGTGGTCTCGGTGAAGTTGATTCAGTAAATGCAAATTTACAGGAGATTATTATTAGTAATGAAAAATCCTTTTACTACAATAGTAATTATGGCTTAAATATTTCAGGAATGAAACTCATTAATACCCAAACCAGTCAAGTAATTACAATTGATACCGTCATTCTTGGATTATTTAAGACAATTCACAAACCGTTAAGATTTATGGGAACTTCTTTTCAAGATATACCAGTAACTTGCAGGGATAATTCATTCATTGTTCACTTTAATGATTCATTACCAACATATCAAACAGCGCAAGGACCTATTGTAACTATGGATACTGTTTCTATGGTTTCAGCAGATTCTTCGAATGATTCCCTAATTGTAACCTATCATCCAATAAATTCTACACTACAACTCGTTAACGGGAATAAAGATTTAAAGGTTACACTTGATAATAATTTTGGAGATTCATTGCTCTACTACCTAAATGTTCATTTATCGAGACTTACAGGTAATGAAAATGACGATATAAGTTTTTCTTTTAAGTCAATAAGCACTTCAAGAATAACAATACATAGTGGACCGGCAGATGATCTGAAACCTGTTTATGATACATCATATTGTCTAAGAGTTGGGCGGAAGCTGACTTTATCAGTACCAGAAGGAAATGATGACTATACCTTCGAAAGATGGACCTGCACTGAAGATCCAATGTTCTTCTTTCAAAGTTTTAGCGATTCTTCATCACAAACTGAAATAGAATTAACTTGCGAAAATATAAGACCTGAACTTAACTTTGTCCCTTTGTATAAGAAAATCCAGCTTGATGTAGACCTGCCGAGACCTGAAAATAACGCCTCCATCTTTCCTAATCCTGCACGCGATTTTATTCGTATTTCTAATTCGCAGAATTATCAAGGGGGCGGCTACACAATCACAGATTTGCTTGGGCAGGAAGTGCAAAGAGGGATATTAGAAGCGAGCAATATATCCGTCGCAACATTGCCAAGTGGTATGTATTTTCTTGTTTTGCGAAATGGAGCAAAGCAAATACCAATGAAATTTATAAAGGAATAGGAGGAACTATGTAAAGGGGAACGGTCATTGCGAGGGGCGACAGTCCTGAAGTAATCTCATTAATCAAATAGATTGCTTCGCAAGAGTGCTTGCTCGCAATGACGTTCTTCCTTATGTATGTTTATTTTTTCTTTATGATGATGATTTATCAAATTCAATAATTTAGTAATTCCAAAAGAGAATTGTAAATATTATCTTCTGTTACCAGAATATCATTTTCGTATTCAGGAGTATAAGGGATATGGCTATCTTTCGATGTGCAACGCAAGATTGGTGCATCAAGAAACTCAAATGCTTCACGAGAGATAGTTGCGGCGATTTCTGCACCAAACCCCATTGTGTGCATATCTTCGTGAGCAATTAAAATGCGATTTGTCTTTTTGACTGAATTAATAATTAATTCTTTATCCCAAGGAATAATTGTTCGTAAATCAATTATTTCGACAGATTTGCCCGTATCTTTTTCAAATTTCTTAGCTGCATTTACTGAATCTTTAAGAGTTAAACCATAACTTACGAGCGTCGCATCTTTGCCTTCTCTGACTATTCTTCCTTTTCCAAATGGAAGAAGGAAATTTTCATCGGGTTCATAAGTAGATGAGAAAGGCATTCGATATAAACCTTTATGCTCGAGAAATATCACGGGATCCTGCAGACGGCATGCTGCTTTTAGCAATCCTTTGGCTTCTGCGGCAGTTGATGGATATGCAATTAAAAGACCGGGAATATGTGAAAAGAATGCTTCAATATTCTGAGAATGGAATAATCCACCGTGAATTGAACCACCAACTGCGACTCGGACAATTACGGGTGCAGAAAAATTACCATTGGAGCGGTATCGCAAAGTCGCGAGTTCATCACGCAATTGCATAAACGCGGGCCATATATAATCGCCAAATTGTATCTCGACAACGGGTTTAAATCCTCTAACTGCAAGACCAAGTGCTGTTCCAATAATTGAAGCTTCTGCAAGAGGAGAATTAAATACGCGATCTTTCCCGAATTCATTTGTTAAGCCACGAGTTGCTGTAAAGACCCCTCCTTTGGGATCGGCAACATCTTCGCCATAGATTAGCATTTTCGGATTGTTTCGCATTTCTTCTTTAAGAGCATGATTAATTGCATCCACCATCACAATTTTATGGTCGGTATCTTGTGGGACATATTCAGAATACGGCAAATCCCTCGATTCAACAGGTGCAAAAACGTGCAATGTAGAATCCGAAGGATTAGCATTAGAGCGGGAAAGTGCCCACTCTGCGGATTCATCAATTTCCTTTTTTACATCTTGATGGATTTGAGAAATTTTGTTTTCGTCGGCAATTTTATGCTTTAATAAATAATTTTCTAAATTTTTAATTGGATCTTTAAGTTCTCGAGCTTCTTCAAGTTCTTCTTTGAGTCGATATTTCCTTTGATCATCGCTTGAAGAGTGTGGCAATAATCTTTCAACCATCCCACGAAGAAGAGTGGGACCCTTGCCTGCCCGCATATATTCTTCTGCCCTCATAGCTGCATAATACGAAGCAAAGAAATCGGAACCATCATAAGTAAGCATCATTAAATTTTCGTAGGAACTGAATGAACGTGTGACATCCACACCCATAGATTGATATTCTCTTGGGACTGATATTGCATATCCGTTATCTTGAATATGAAATAGCACAGGTAATTTCTCGCGGGATGCCCAATTTACTGCTTCATAAAATTCTCCTTGCGATGTCGTGCCTTCACCTGACGAAACATAAGTAATAGCATCTTCATTGAGTTTCTTTGAAGCGATGGCAGTCCCAACGGCATCAAGAAATTGAGTGCCTGTGGGCGAAGATTGAGTGGGCATATTAAGAAGCTTATGTCCATAATGACCAGGCATTTGCCTTCCTCCAGCAGCGGGGTCCTCCGGTTTTCCGAAAGCAAGCAGAAAATACTCTTTCAAAGTTAATCCTAATGTCAGTGAATATGCCAAATCCCGATAATATGTCCAAGACCAATCTTTCGCAGGTTTAATATGCAAGCCAATGGCGACCTGAGTGGCTTCGTGACCACTTCCTCCGATATGAAAGAAAGATTTACCTTGTTTTACATAAGACAAGTGCTTTTCATCAGCTTGCCGAGCTGCAATCATTAAGTGCAATGCATGAAATAGGTCATCATTGGTTAAATTTAAAATTTTATGGAATTGTTCATTAGAATCCTTTGAGGAAATTGTAATTTGCGTATTATTAGATTTGCTATCAACTGGTTTTTCATATTTTGAATAGTTAATAGTTTCTGCATTTAACGTGTCTGATGTAGATCCACTGTGATTGTTTTTGCTTTTATCTATTGTTGAAATATTACTTGAAGGTGTGATTTTTTTTGCCATCGTTCAATAAAGTATTATTTTTGAAAATTATAAAATATTAAAACTTAAAGACGGTTTTTTTTAGGTTTTATTAACAAATTATTTATCTAAATATAAAATATTTTTATTTTGAGTTGGAATACAATCATAGGACAAGAAAATCAGAAGCAAATTTTGCAAAATTCAATAAATAAGAATCGCATTCATAATTCTTATTTATTTTATGGAATCGAAGGTGTGGGAAAGGCAGCCACTGCTATTGAGTTTGCCAAAGTTCTGAATTGCCATTCGCCGATAATTGATGGGAATGCTATTTCTGCTTGTGATAATTGCCAATCATGCAAGCAATTTCATTCGCTAATACATCCAAATTTGTATTTAATTTATTCGCTTCCAACACCAAAAAACGGCGAGTCAAAAAATGATGATTTTATTTCTCGCTTTTCTGATGAACAAATTTTAGAGATTCAAAATCAAATGCAATTGCTTGCAGAAAATCCTTACCATAAGATAATGATTCCATCGGCAAATTCGATAAAAATAGATCAAATACGTGAGCTAAAAAGGAAAATTTCATTACGCTCAGGTTTTGTGGGTAAGCAAGTAGTGATAATTTTCAATGCAAATGAAATGACCCCTGAAGCAAGCAATTCATTGCTCAAAACACTTGAAGAATCTGACCCAAACACTGTGATTATCCTTACAACTTCACGAAAGGAAATTATGCTATCGACAATTCTTTCTCGGACACAGCATATTTATTTTCAACCGTTGACTTACAATGAAATTTACAAATATATTTCGCAGCAATTTCAACTTGAAGATAGCAATGCCCGAATTATAGCAACTCTTGCGAATGGCTCTCTTACGACTGCTTTACAATATATTGATAAAGGATTTACTGATACACGTTTGGAATTTATTGAAATTTTTAGAACTGTCTTAAAAAAGAAAAATTATCGAATTGATTTTTTAAAGAAAATTGAAAAGATTGTGAAAGAGGAAGACCAAAAAAGCATTATCAATGGATTATTGCTTTTCCAAAATTGGTTGAGAGATGCTTACAATTTATCTTTAAATCCTGAAAATCATAATATCGTAAATACCGACCAGATTGAGGTAATAACAAATTTTGTCCATAATTTCAAAAATTATAATTTCCTAACGGCATTTTCTCAAATTGAGAATTCCGTCATTTTAATCAAAAAAAATGTAAATATCCAAATTATTTTAGTAAATTTATTTTTGTCTTTAAGACAAATTGTTTATAACAGTAATTAGGTTAAGCAAATAATAATATTTGTTTTTATGCAATTAATTAATGAAATTATATCGAATAATGATCAAAATATATATCCAAAAACAACTGAATGCAAAAATGAAAATGAAAATACGTCTGGAGAGGAACCAACAGATTGTGGATGCGAACCATTAGAAAATCATAGCGGAAATTCCGAACAGGATACAAAATATACTAATGAGCGACCACATTTAAGCATTCAATTAGAGAATAAAGCTGATCAACTTTCACCAGCAAACGCTGCTGAAATTTGTTTTCAGAATAATCGCAAGGAAATATATTATAATCCGCTTGGATGGAAAGTTAAGGTCCAAGATTACGTGCTTGTCGAAACTGATAACGGTATTGATATTGGAATAATCACAGGGCTGGGTATTGTTCCTTACAGAAAATTTGAAATACATCTGAAGCCGAATAATCCCATAATCCACTCAATAAAACGTAAAGCTACTTCAAAGGAGATTGAGCGTCATCACCAAAATATTGAAAACCAGAAAAAAGCCGTCGAAATTATTCGTGAATTGGTTGAGAAATATAATTTGGATATGAAAATTACAGGTGCTGAATGGCAATTTGACTGCCACCGCTTAACTATTTTTTTTATTGCACCTCAAAGAGTGGATTTCCGCGAACTTGTTAAAGAGATGGCTAAAATTTTCAAAACAAGGATTGAACTTCGGCAGATTACAAATCGTGAGCATGCTAAGAGATTTTGCGGAGGCGTGGGCATTTGTGGGTTAACAATTTGTTGTAGAGGCTTCCTCAATGAAGTGAAAACTGTTATCACTGCCGAGCATATTAAAACGCAACAATTATCGACAAGTGTAGGCAAATTAACAGGATATTGCGGTCGATTGAAGTGTTGCTTGCTTTTTGAATATGATTATTATTTTAAAGAATCAGAGAAATATCCGAAACTTGGTTCAATTCTCGAACTTGACGGCGGGGTTTATAAACTTATCAAATTTGATATATTTAAAAATTCCTGCACTTTCATAAGTGAAGATTATCAAAGATTCAAAAATTTTTCACTTGATGAAATCCATGCTTTTGCAGACCAGCATAGAATTTTGGAACCAAACGAAGAAGAAAAGCCAAAACCAATAATCGAAGACCTTGACGATATTGATTTAGATAAGTATCTGGGTTTTTCATAATACTGTAAACTTTTCTTGCAATCTGAAACTTTAATGTATTGATCTTTTATTTGCTTAATTTTGCAAAAAATAATTTTTAAGATGAAAAGTATACTTGTCTTTTTTGCAGAAGGAAGCGAAGAAATGGAGGCAATTATTGTGATTGACCTCCTGCGTCGTGCAGGAATTAATGTAGTAATTGCAGGGGACAGTAATGAAATTCTTGCAGCAAGGAAAACTAAGATTATTCCTGATGTTTTGATTAGTGAACTCGATGAGAATCAAATTTATGATTTAATCTATGTTCCCGGCGGTTCCAAAGGTGTAGAAAATCTAGCGAAAATCGATAAAGTCGGGGTTATACTGAAGCGACATCAGGAAAAAGGCAAATACTTGGCAGCAATTTGCGCGGGACCCCTTGTTCTCCATCATTTTGATATTTTCCCGAAGAATCAAAAATTAACTTCTCATCCTGATGTCCGCCCGCTTTTGCAAATTTATGATTATTCCGAAGATGAAATTGTTGAAGACCGCCATATCATTACAAGTCGTGGAGCGGGCACTGCCATTGATTTTAGTTTGTATCTTATTGAAATATTGCTCGACCAAAGTACTGCAAATAATGTTGTCAGATCAATTGTTTATAATGGAATATAAGTATGGATGAATTAGCAAGAGCAGAGTTTATCGTAATGGGACATGTGCAAGGCGTTGGCTTCCGCTATTTTGTTTATCAGAATGCGATTATGTTAAATTTGAAGGGATATGTGAGCAATTTAATGAATGGCAATGTGCAAGTTGTAGTTGAAGGACCAAAAGATGCAATTGAGCAACTGCGAAAAAAATTAAACCAAGGTCCATTACACAGTTATGTTCAGAGCATAGAATTCACTTATTTAGATTATAAAAACGAATTTGATGGATTTTCAATTAAATAAGAAAATATTTATCCTTCTCTCATTTTTTTGCCTTATTAACTATTCGGGATTTGCTTATGATTTTAAAATTAATGGGCAGTCTTCTCCATTTCAAAATGTCAACGAATTTCATAATCTTCAATTAATAGATTCTCAAAATACATTTCTCCCGAACACGGATTTTTACAGACCGAAAGTTGCATTAGTGTTGAGCGGTGGCGGTGCGCGTGGTATCGCATTGATTGGCGTTTTAAAGCAACTTGAATCTGCAAATATTCCAATTGACTACATTGTGGGGACAAGTATCGGTGCTGTTATAGGTGGCTTATATTCGGTGGGATACACTACCAATGATATTAGACAAATTTTTGATACGACAAATTGGGAAGAAATATATAAGCTTATCGAAAATCCAAATAGAAAGGAGATGATCTATGACCGCAAAATGCTGAATGAACGCAGCCTGCTTAATCTTCATTTCCAAGATTGGAAACTTTCGCTTCCCGAAGGTTTATCTTTTGCAAATAAGCTGAATTCAATATTAAATAAATATTTTTTCAATGCAATTTATCCATCACTTGGCAATTTTGACAGTTTGAAAATACCGTTTCGAGCAGTTGCTACTGATATTATTTCGGGAAATACAATTGCTTTACGAAATGGAAATATAACAACAGCAGTTAGAGCAAGCACAACCATTCCACTGAGGCATATTCCCGTTCAAATTGGAGATTACTTGTTAGTTGATGGTGGTATCAAAGCAAATATTCCTGTATCTGTTGCTCTAAATGAGTTTTCGCCCGATATTATCATTGCTTGTGATGTCTCATCACCTCTTTATGATGCTGAAGAATTGAATAATATTTGGAATGTTGCCGATCAAATTGTCAGCGTCCAAATAATTAAATATTCCAATGAAGAACTCAAAAAGGCAGATTTTATCATTCGTCCTGAACTCGGCAGGTGGTCCAATATGAATTATACTCATATTGACTCTTTGATTGCTCTTGGCGAGATGGCAGCAGATAGCATAATCGAAAATATAAAAGAGCGAATTGCGCTTGAGCAAAATCAAAAATTGAGGGAGTCGAATATAAATATTTTTTCAAATTTTCAGAATTTACACAATATTGAGTTATATGGATTTACAAAGGCAGATTCGATAAAATTGCAAAATTTCTTCAGCAGTGTCAAAGATTCATCAAATAAAAATATTGACAACTATTTTCTAATTGAAAAAATCAACCAATTGATTGAGAAAGATATTTATTCAGAAATTAACATCAATAATAATTCTTCTGCAATTAAAATTATTGCAAAGACTGTCCCAAGCTTGCAAAGCATTAACATTAGAAATTCAGAACTTGAGGAATTTAATACACTTGGAGATAGTTTAACGCAAAAATTTGAAAATCAACTAATAACTCGCGATTTGATCACGCAAATTTCAGATACAATTTTGAAATTTGCAAGATATTTAAATTATTCATATTTAACCATAGAGCATATTGACATCGATGAAAATGGTAAAGTATCGTTTTATTTCAATTCGGGAATAATTGATTCTGTTATAATTATTGGAAATTATCATACATCGAAATTTCTGATTGATAGAGAAATTTTAATAAAAAAGAATAATTATTACAATGCTGTAAAAGCATGCAAGAGTTGGGAAAACCTCAATTCAACGGGATATTTTACTTATGTGGAGATTAATCCCGAGAGAAATTCTCGAAATAATTTAAATTTTGTAGTCAAAGTTGTTGAGCAAGGCAATCAGGTCTTCCAAATTGGTGCAAGGGCTGATAACGAAAGATATTTGCAAGGTAATATCGATTTTTATGACCAAAATCTTTTAAATCTTGGTTTGCAAGGAAGTATTTCAATTATTGGTGGGTTTAGAAATTTGCATTCTGCTCTACAAATTTTAAATTCCCGCTTTTTCTCCACTCAATTAACAGCCTCAGCAAACGCTTATTGGGATAGCAAGAAAGTTTTTAACTATTCTGAGGTAATCAGCAAGTCAGATAATACATTCGATCGAGTCCAAAATGATGAAACAAAATTCGAGCGATATGGAACAATTTTATCTGTTGGTTCGCAAATTGAAAAAAGTGGCAAATTAGATTTTGCAACACGATTCGAATATCAAAGAGCAATAACACCCGAAATTCCGTTTCCTGCTTTTGATTTTCTTTCTACATTTAAAGTAAATTTTTTATTTGATACAGAAAATCAGATCTATTATCCGACTGATGGAATGACCATCAATGCTTATCTTGAGACAAATCTTGTTCCAACAGCAGAAATATCATTTTCAAAAATTTATTTTAAGGTGCAAAGGACACAAACATTTAGCGAGAGAAATACTTTCAATTATGGCTTATTAATTGGAGCTGCTGACAAAACACTCCCTTCGCCTGAGATGTTTTTTTTGGGCGGTGAGGACGATTTCTATGGAATGAGAGAAGATGAAGAGGTAGGCAGACAAATTTTTAATACGTTCCTTTCGTATCGTTATAAATTGCCTGTAAAAAGCATCTTTGCATTTTATTTTTCTATACATTTAAATGTTGGCAGAACTTGGTTAATCCCTGAAACAATTAAGCTCTCATCGTTGCGGGAGGGAGTAGGTGCAAAAGTTTCTATTGATACACCTTTCGGACCTTTGAATTTAGGGATTGGCGAAAGCTTCTTTTTTACTGACCGAAATCAAGTGATGTGGGGACAACCCGTCCAATACTTCAGTTTAGGAGTTAGATTATAGTGTCAATTGCCTGCCATCGCGAAAGACAAAATGAGCTTTAACCATCGTTCACCTGATTGGCGACCAAATCCCTAACTATCAATTCGCAATTTCCAAATAAACAATATATTTATGTTCTTAAATGGTATAGTTTTTGATTATTTAAAAACTTATTGATAATTTTGTATTTGGGGGTGGAACTATGATAAAGAATTCCAAAATATTTTCGATTATTTTTGTATATGTGATTGCCACAATTACAGTCTCTAACTGCTCTTTTGCTCAATCAGGTATAGTATTACATAGATTTGATATATCAACTTATCCAAATGTAAAATCAGAGATCTTTGTATTCGATAAGAACGCAGATTATCCATTGCAAAATTATGACGCAAGCATATTTGCAGTGCTTGATAACGGAGTTGTTCCAAATAATATCAATTATGTTAATCCAAATCAAAATCTATTGGCGAATGCTTCTATTGACTTAATACTTGATTTGGGACTTGAAACAACATTACCGCAGCCAAGCAGTCGCTTCCAGATTGGCAAAAATTTCTTTCAAAAATTTGCTTCTCTTATTGATTCAAGCAAAATTGAACTTGCATTAACTTCATTTGATGCAATAAATTATATAAATCAAGATTTTACTTTTGCAAAATCTAAAATCCTTAACTCTCTTGCAACAATGACACCATCTGAAAGTTCAGTTCCTGATGAAGCATTTATCGACAAACCTGCGGGTGCAAGCGAAATTTTGAAGAATGCTAAATATTCCCGAAATTTAATACTTATCACCGATGGCTCTCTTCTGATAAATAAACAAAAAATACTGGATGACATCAAATCGCAAAATATCAAAGCGTTTATTGGAGTGATTGGCGCTCCAATTGGAAACGACTTGAAAGATATAGCTCTGCAATCGGGAGGTTGGTATGTTGAAAATATTGATGAAAAGACTGACCTATCTCTGATTTCCAAATATTTCTATAGTTTGATTCTTGGTTTTCAACCATCGCAAATGAGTTGGGATAATGATATCACTTGCAGTGATATTCACGAGGCAGAAATAAATTTGCCATCAAAGAATGAACAAGTTAAATTTAAATATCAGATACTTAATCTTCAAAAGCCGATTTTAACTTCAAATCCCAAATTTCTTGGATTTAAATCGGTTGTTCCGGGTTCTTTTAAAGATTTGGATATTATTTTAACAGCAGTTAATGCAGATATTACTATAACTAAATTTGATATACAAGACCCGCGATTTTCAATTATTCAAGGCAATACAACACCAATTTCACTCGGGCAAAATCAATCGCACACGTTAAAAATACGCTTTCAACCGACTGATTCTGCAATCACTTTTACAACACTGCAAATCACTTCAAGTGCTTGCCTGGGAAATGAAATATTTATAACGGGCGGTTTTCCAAATACTCCCCCCGTTGATCGAACTGTGAAATTACTTACGCCTGAGTGTGGCTCGACCCTTGTTCCGAACGATACATTTTCGATTCGTTGGACTGGCCTGCTTCCGTCAGATGTGGTTCAATTGGAGTATTCAACAAATAATGGACAAAAATGGGATACTCTTGCAAAAAATCTAACCGATCTTGTTTATAAATGGACCGTTCCAAATGTTATTTCTGATGATTGTTTAATACGAATTGTTCAATTGTGGCCTAATAATGTTGGACGCACAATGGATTTGCCACACAAAGCAGATGTCAATACTGCATTCTTCAATAAAGATGAAACCCTGGCAATCACTGCAAGTTCTGATAAGACAGTTGTGATATGGAATTCTAATACAGGGAAAAAAATCTTTACTCTCACTGGTCACTCCGGATCTGTCAATTATGCAATTTTTAATAATAAAGGGGATAGAGCCGTCTCAGCGGGTGAAGATGGTAATGTCTTTGTGTGGGACGTTGTTAATGGAACAATGTTATATAATAAATATTATCCAGACATAAACATTCATTCAGCACGTTTCAGCAATGACGATAAATATATTGTAATTTCATGCAATACAGGTTGTGTTACTATACTTAATGCTAATGATTTAAGTGAAAAAACTCGGATATTGGCATATCCTAATCCTGGTGGTGTCACTTGGTATGCAGAATTTAGCCCTGATGATAAATATGTCTTATCAGCGGGGAATGATGGTATTGCTAAAGTTTGGGATTGGCAAAACAATAATACAACTCCATTTCAAACTTATGATACTCGAATTGGTGGCTATGAGAATGTAATACATGCGACTTATAATTCTATGGCGACAAAAATTGCTGTAACTGCATTGGCTTCAAAACGCGTCTATATTTTTCCTGTTAAATCGGGAAATTACGCCGCTTTATTGGCAGACACATTATTTTCAATTACACATAATGCTAAGCTTGAGGATAATATTGTTATTAATTCCGTGTCTTTTTATAATGGACCTTCAACAGGTGAAGTATTTCTTTCAGCGGGGCAGGATAATGTGCGATTATGGGATGCGAATAGTGGTTATGAAGTTCCTCCGCATATAATTCAAGAACATACTGAATCTATTAGAACTGCTGTATTCAATTTTGATGCGAAAAGAATATTGACTGCTTCGTGGGATTTTACAGCGAAAATTTGGAACCTTGAGCAACGTGCTTTGCAAATGGATACGACTGATTGCCCATTCAGAATTAAACCGATAGCAATCGAAATGAAACCAATCGAATTTGCCTCAACTCCAATTAACGATTCACGCGATTCTGTAATTGCTAATTTCCTTGTTAATAAGACGGATTTTAATTTTGAAATAAGAGAGATGCAACTTGTAAATCAAGCGGGGGATTTTCAGATTTTGAATGATATTCAGACACCTTTCATATTGGACACATTAACTCCACTTGCGCTCTCGGCAGTCTTCCATCCTAATTCTGCGGGATTTATAACTGATTCAATAAAAATATTAACGCCTTCGGGATATTATTCCGCTCCTATCACAGGTATTGGTATTGATAGAGGATTGTATTCTTATGCAAATTTGATAGACTTTGGACAGGTCGAGATTGGCGACTCAAAAGATACGTTAATTGATATGCTAATAGTCAATAAAAGTATGTCTGATGTGCAAATTACAAGTGTTTCTGTTCAAAAACCCGATACACTACATTTCTCTATTTTGGAAGATATTACAAATACGATCTTAAAACCCAATGGAACGGTAGGTATAAAAATTCGGTATAATCCATCTGCAATTGAAATTAATAATGGAACTCTTACGATTGAGCATACAGGCACTCTTTCTCCATTAAGAATTGGTTTGCTTGGCGAAGGGATTAAGCCTCGTATAGACACTTTAACGTTGGAAGCAGGCAATATAACGGGGTCCCCTGGCGATGTGATTGAATTGCCAATTTATATTAGGAATCTATCATCGCAAGGAATACGTCCTCAAATCACGGGTTTGCAGGTTTATTTGAGTTTCAATTCAACTTTGCTTGAACCGCTTGATTATTATCCAAGTTGGTTTGACCAAGAAAACCGAGTAATGAAACTCAATTTGCCTATTACTTTTGGACCCGATTCGATTCTTGCAAAAATTAGATTTTTGGTAGCTCTTGGGAATGATTCGCTATCGAGACTTTCATTGGATGAAGCGTCTCCAATTGGAAAAGGCAAAGTGAAAATCTCAACAACTGAGGGGAAATTTACTCTTACGGGCTTTTGCACAGAAGGTGGTCCTCGATTATTTGATCCTTTTGGGAAATTATATTTAAATCAGAATTATCCCAATCCAATCACAAGCGTCAGCACTATAACATTTTCTTTACGAGAAAACGGTTGGACGAAGCTTTCTATTCTCGATTTGACTGGCAAAACCATCAAAGTATTAATAAATAAAAATTTAAGCAAAGGAGATTACACTGCTACGATAAATTCTGATGAATTTCCAAATGGAGTATATCGATATGTTCTTGAAACTCCAACTCAGAGACTCTCTCGAAGCTTAATTATTCAAAGGTAATTATAGTGAAAATACAATCAATTCGGGGAACTCGCGATATTCTTCCCGACCAAATTCAGCAATGGCATTATGTTTATGATATTTTAAAAAGAACTTCAGAAAAATATGGATTCGAGGAATACAGAACTCCTATTTTTGAAAAAACTGAAGTTTTCAAGCGTAGTATAGGCGAAGAAACCGATATTGTTAATAAAGAAATGTACACTTTTCTCGATAAAGGTGGCGATTCTATTACACTACGTCCTGAAATGACTGCTGCGATTGTCAGATCCATAATTCAAAATAATCTTAATCAAATTCATAATATTATTCGAGTCTGGTATTTCGGTCCATTTTTCAGATATGAGCGTCCTCAAAAAGGGCGATTGCGTCAATTTCATCAGTATGGTGCTGAACTGATAGGCTCACCTTTTCCCGAAGCAGACGCAGAAATTATTGACCTTGCAATAAGCATTATCAATGATTTTGGTATCAAGGATTATCAATTGCTAATAAATTCACTCGGCAATTCAGTTAGCAGGCAGAATTATAAATCGGCACTCGTTGAATATTTTAATAGTAATATTGAACATCTTTCTCAAGAAAGTAAGCAACGCTTGATATCGAATCCACTCCGAATACTTGATTCTAAAGATCCATCCGAAAAAGATGTGATTAGCAATGCGCCATCAGTCCTTGATTACTTCGATTCTGAGAGCAGAGACCATTTCGAATTAGTACTTGAATTGCTAAAGTCCTCAGGGATAAATTATGAAATATCTCCGCAACTTGTTAGGGGACTTGATTATTATTCGCATACTGTATTTGAATTGCGAAGCAATGCACTGGGTTCGCAGGATTCCTTTGCGGGTGGTGGGAGATACGATGAGCTATTTTCTCAAATGGGAGAAAAGCCTACTCCTGCCGTTGGTTTTGCGATGGGTATCGAACGGCTATTGCTCATATTAGAGCAATCTGCTTTGATCCCTGTCTTCCCGTCCAAAATCGATTTCTATATTGTTATTCAAAGCAATGATTATCTGAGCTTTGCACGCAAAGTTGCAAATATATTACGAGAAAATGGCTATAAGGTTATTATTGAACTTGCACGTCGCTCGTTCAAATCCCAAATGCGAGATGCAAATAAAGTGCAATCGAAATATGCTGCAATTATTGGTGAACAGGAGTTCGCAGATAATTCTGTAGCAATAAAAAATATGGAAACAAGCGAGCAAATCGTTTATACACTTGATAATTTACAAAAGACTTTCAAGAAATGAAACCACTCCCTTCCATTGATTTTAATAGGATTTTAAAATTCAATATTTCTCCTTTTTCGAAATGGTATATTAAGATAGGTCTCATTCTTTTGGCTCTATTTTTTGTAATTGGCTCAATTCTCTATACCGATTCACTTGTTCAAGAAATTATTAAGCGGGAGAAAGGGCTTCTTGATTTTTATACAGACATTTACCAACATTATTCGGATCCATCATCCAATATAGAAGATTTTAGCTTTTTTCTTGAGAAAATCACTCCCCAAATTAACTTTCCCATTATCATCACAGATAGCAATGATGTGCCTTTGGAAGATTTTGATATTTATTCAGCAAATATAAATGTCAATAAAAATCTCTCTTACCCTGAAAAGCGTAAGGCATATCAGTCGATTGTTATGAAGATGAAAGCTTCTTATGCGCCAATCACTATTGTGGATAGCGCGGGCAAAGTTTTGCAAAAATTTTATTATTTTCACTCACCACTGGTTGATAAATTCCGACTTTTCCCTGTAATATCATCTGTTATAATCTTGATTTTCGTTGGAATTGGATATATTGCCTTTTCTGCAAGCCGCAGGAATGAGGAATCAATGGTCTGGATTGGAATGGCAAAAGAAGCTGCGCATCAACTTGGAACGCCTTTATCAAGTCTTTTAGCGTGGTTAGAAATTCTCAGAAATCGCACAAGTGATAGCGAAATATTAGAAATGATTGATGAAATGGAAACGGATGTTGACAGGCTGAATATTGTTGCCACACGTTTTTCCAAAATTGGTTCAAAAGCTGAACTGACACACACAAATATCAGCGATTTGATTGAAGACGTTTCTAAATATTTCGAGAAGCGACTTCCTCACCTCGGAAAAAAAGTCGAGATAAAAAGAGATATTCCAAAAGATTATTTTGTTGATTTAAATGCTGATCTCTTTAGTTGGGTTTTTGAAAATTTATTCAAAAATGCAGCAGATGCAATCGAGCAAAAAGAAGGTCTAATCGAAGTTTCAATTAAAGAAAGACCGGGAAATAGAATTCGTATTCTTGTGAAAGACAATGGGAGAGGAATGACAAACAAGATCAAGAGAAATATCTTTATCCCCGGTTTTTCAACAAAAAAGCGAGGATGGGGCTTGGGACTGAGTCTTGCAAAAAAGATAGTAGAAGATTATCATCATTCAAAAATATATGTAAAAGAAACCGCCCCAGGCAAAGGAACAACTTTCGCCATCGATATGAAACTATCAGAAAAGAAGTAAAGACATTTCTAATGACACATCGCCATTTCCTGAAAAAATAAATGCAAATAATATTTATGCACTAATTTATCTTTCCCCTCTTTTG